>JBJDXG010000028.1:0-7083 GCA_051866555.1 bacterium
CTCATCCAGCCCCAGCAGGGCTAAAAAGCCCTTTAAACAGTCTATCCCCTCCAGAAGATTAAACCAGACCTCGGAATTCAGCCAGTCGGGACAGAACATCTCCCGTCCTAAAGGATACAAAAGCTCCTCTAAGTGAATATCCTTAAGCCAGGAATACAGCTCATCAGCCGTCTCTTCAGCCAGATAGCCTAAAGAGGTCAAAGCCAGCAAAAATTTATCCGCTTTATCCGGCTCAGACAAATAATCGAGCAGGCTGCCCAAAAGCTTGATCACCTTTCTTCTCTCCTTAGGGCATTTGCTGATTTCCTGACAATTGACCCTAAGGCTTTCCAGCTTTTCGACATACGTATCGACATGAGTATTATACGGCACCAGAATAGCTACCGTACTGTCGGGATTGCGTTTTACCGAATTAGCAGCAAAATCAGCTATTCTCTCCAGCTCCTGATCTTTATTCTGATAGGTTTTCGCCACAATATGAGAAAATTCAGCCGGCGGGTTAGGAAATGGGTCATCAGCCGGAGCAAGAGCAATGATCTGCTCTTCTAAGGCACTCCGGCAATTGCTCTCCGGATGGCATTGCCTTATCCAGCGCACCAGACTATTAGCCAGCGAAATTATCGGCTCAGCACTCCGGCTGGAGCAATAAATAGGCAAGATCTCAGTTTCCGCCCTTTCACAGTAGCAGCGGAAAAGCTTAGCCTCCGAAAGAGTAAACGTTCCCATAATGGATTGGTTGAGATCACCCACCCGCACCAGATTACCGTTTTTCCGGCTCAGTAAATAAAGCAGCTTTTCCTGCATGGGGTTAGAATCCTGCGCCTCATCTTCAAAGATATAGGACCACTCAGATTGAAAATGCTCTAAAGCCGCACTGTTAGTCTCCAAAAGCTTTAAAGCCTTCAAAATCAAATCATCAAAATCAAGAAAGCCATTGACCGCTAAATATTGCTTATAAGCGTGATATATCTCTTCCGCCCCTTTTAAGAGACTGTTGCAGGCACAAAGGCGGCTTAAAGCAGCATCATCCAAACGTGAGCCTTTAAAGCTTTTCAGCATGCCGCTTATCAGCTCCTGAAGAAATTTCTTTTCCCATCTCAGCTTTTTTTGCAGCTGTCTTTCATGGCTCTCCTGCCGTGAATCGTCCAGAAAGCCGTAAAAAACCTCCTCATGCCGAGCTATCCAGTCAGCAGCCAGGGAACGGATCACTTCATTTTGGTGATATTCATCCAATACCTGAAAATCATCGCCGACGGCAACGCTGTCAGGATAGCGGCGCAGTATCTTGACCGCTAAGGAATGCAGGGTCTTTACCTCATAGCCTCGTCCCGGCATTCCTTTTTCCTTTAAAAAAGCAGCTATTCTGCTTTTAAAGTTAGCTACCGCTGAATTCATGCAGGTAACGATTAAAATCTTGCCGGGCTGGTGCTTTTTGGCTGCAATCAGCCGGGCTGCCAGGGCTGCCAGAGTAGTTGTTTTTCCGGCTCCGGGAACGGCCGGCACCGCTAAACAGCCGGAGTCATAGGAAGCTATTTTTTCTTGTTCCGGTCTCAGCTTAATCATAATTATCCTCCTGCTGCAAAGTATTGAGCATTAATTCCTCTAAAATGCCATCCTGCTCATAGCCGCGTGAGCTGTAAGAGGTACTGGCCAGGATAACGGCAGCAGAGCATCTGGCAAGCAATGACTGGCAAGTAACCGCCATTTTCAGCTTCCGCATCCTTTCATCAGCCGCATCCAGAAAGGCCTCCCCCTTAGTCCAGGTTCTCTGTAAGACATGAACATTGGCCATTTCCTGCCGGTCAGTAGCATACCAGCCATCGCTGTTGATGTCCAGCCAGATCTGAACCTCCGATTTTTCCCCGGAAGCCAGATAAACATACGGAGTAGTCAAAATTATCTCCGTAGGATTTAATTTCTGCTCCAAGAGCTCCATGCTTTCAGCTCCCTTAATGCCGCTCTGCAAAAAGGTTATATACGCCTTCTGCATATCACTTTCATTCAGCTTCTCCATCACCGCTAAGAAATGGCTGGCTGAATCGATCAGCTGACGGCAGAAAATAAGATTTTCCTCAATAAAAGGCAGATAAATCAAGATTTCCGTTAAAACTCTCTGCCAAAAGAGATCAATCGCCGCCGGCACCCCTGCCTGATAATTTTTCACCCAGCTTCTCAGGTTCTCATATCTTTCACTGGCAGCATAGCCGATTCTTTCCCTGAGGTCAAATTCATCAAGCTCCGGCAGGCGGTAAGGCTTCTTCTGCACTGTCGCCTCAGCCAGCAGAGAGCTTCGCAGCGGGTCAAGCTCTAAAACCAGACTGTATGTCTGCCTTAAGTCACTCTTAGGCGGCAGCAGATTCCATTCCGGATGAGCAAGACAGGCTAAGGTAACTAAAGCCTGCAAAAAATTATTATCCAAAAGGCTGTTCTGTCTCACGAGATTGATTACCCTTCTGCCGGTAGACTCCAGATAATAATTCAGGCTGAATTCCAGCGTATTATCAATGTAAGGAGCAATAACAGCTATTTTGCCCGGTGAAACGCCATTTTTCAGATAACGCTTGATCTTTCTGGCAACGAGCGGAAAGATCTGGCTGTTTAAATCCTCATGGAGAAATTCATGCTTTTGATGCCTTAAGCTCTCAGCCGCATTTTCCGTAATCCTCGCCGCCAGCCGTTCACCGAAGGCAACATTTTCCTGACTGCCGGTATAGCAGTTAAGCATCAGCTCCCGCGGCCAGTCAGCAATCATTTTTTCGGCTTCCTCCGGCACTGCTCCGGAAAAACGGCTGTATCCGCCGGAGGGATTCCAGGCAACGTAGCATTCTCCGGAAAAATTCCTGATGAAATCCAGCTCCAGAGCAAAGGCTTCAGCTAAATCATCAACCAGCAAAACCTTAAATCTTTTCTGCAGCTCACTCTGATAGTCAGCACTCTCCAGCAGCTTCGCCGTATAGATTTCCAAAACGAGGGAATAATCTAAGAGCCCCCTGTCCCGGCATAGATTTCTGAATTCATTGATAACCTCCTGCATATCGCGGTAATCCTGCTGATTATGTAAGGAACGGTCTTCCCAGGAATAATATAATCTTTCGCCGATTTCCCCGTAGGAGATGCCGCTCATCACTGCTCTTGACAGGTTCTGGATAAATTCCAGAGCCAGCCGTTCATTGCTGCTGATAAGGTCGGCCCAAGCACCCTTTTCTCTCTTGGCGGCAATCAGCCTGCCCATTAGATATTGGCTGCTCTCTAAGGTCAAGAAAAAGGGCTGTCCCTGTTTTTCCCCCAACAGCGGCCAGTATTTCTGCAGCTCCCTTTGGACAAAGCCGACATAGGACATAATACAGCGCGGTCCGGAAGCAACAGCTCCCAATTTTTTCAGCCACTGCATCTTCTGCACCCGGCTCATGACCAGGACTAAGACCTGCTCACTGGCACAGCCTGCCTGAAGCAGTGATTTATATTTATTTATCAGCCAGGAAGTTTTTCCTGTTCCTGTTCTTCCCTCTATAATCAATTTTTTCTGCATCACAATCCTCCCCTGTCTTGTCTATTCTTGACTTAAGGGAGATATTCCTTCTCCTGCTTTTCTGTGATACAATAGGCGTAATGAGTCAATAATAAGATGAGGTGAAAGGCTGTATGGAAAAAAAACTGGAACTAATCGCGACTTCTACCTTTGGACTGGAAGCCGTAGTGAAACGCGAGGTTCAGGCTCTCGGCTATGATAATGTTAAAGTAAGTGACGGGAAAATAACCTACACGGCTGATAAGGAAGGTATAGTAAGATCAAATCTCTGGCTGAGAACGGCAGACCGGGTGCTGCTTAAAATGGGAGAATTTAAGGCAACTACCTTTACCGAGCTTTTTGAACAGACTAAAGCACTGCCCTGGGAGGAATGGATAGAAGAGGATGGAAAATTTACGGTGACCGGCCGCTCGGTTAAATCGACTCTGTTCAGTACGCCTGACTGCCAGGCTATCGTAAAAAAAGCGGTGGTGGAAAAGCTGAAGACGAGATACCAGACAGAATGGTTTAAGGAGACCGGAGCGGAATACACTATTAAGGTATCACTGCTTAAGGACATGGCAACACTAACCATTGATACGACCGGAGCCGGCTTACATAAAAGAGGCTACCGCGCACAGGCTATGGAAGCCCCGCTTAAGGAAACTATCGCCTCAGCTCTGATTCAGCTAAGCTACTGGCGCAATAACCGCATCCTGCTTGACCCCTTCTGCGGCTCCGGCACTATTCCTATAGAAGCTGCTCTTATCGGAAAAAACATAGCTCCCGGCCTTAACCGCCGCTTTGCTTCTGAAGAATGGGCCTGTATCCCGCAGGAATTATGGAAAAAAGCCAGAATAGCTGCCTTTCAGGCCATCAGACAGGAGGAAAAGCTGAAAATCCACGCCTCCGACATAGACCCTCAGGCAATAGAGCTGGCAAAGGAAAATGCCTTAGAGGCCGGAGTTGATGACTGCATAGAATTTTCTGTCCGCCCGGTAAGCCAGGTCAAGCCCGGTACGGAATACGGCGTAGTCATCTGCAATCCGCCTTACGGCAACAGAATCGGCGAAAAAGAAGAGCTGGCAGAAATATATCACACACTCGGCAGAAACTTCCGCATTCGCAGAACCTGGTCGGTTTATGTTTTAACCGCCGAAGAACAATTTGAGGCGCTGTACGGTCAAAAGGCCGACCGCAAACGGAAATTATTCAACGGCAATATCAGAGTCGATTATTATCAGTTCTATGGTCAAAGACCGCCTAAAGCAGAGAATTGATATCACGCAGAATTTCCCGGCAGCTCTGATAACGGTCTGATTTTTTCAGCTGTAAACAGTGCTTGATTATCCCATCGAGATTTTCCGGCACTCGGGCTATTTGCGACGGCGGAGTATATTTGCCCCGGCAGATAGCCCGCCGCAGCTGCTTTTTATCCTTGCCGGGAAAAGGCAGCCGATTGGTAAACAAGCGGTAAAGGACTACTCCTAAGGACCAGATATCGGAGTAAATATCTAATTTCTGACCGAGGACCTGTTCCGGAGACATATACTGCCAGGTGCCGATCAAATGATTAAAATCCTTTTCATCAAGCTCGGTGTCCATCTGAAAAGCAATCCCAAAATCAGTGATTTTTACTTTATCAGTTTCCTCAGCTACCAGGATATTAGCTAACTTCAAATCACGGTGAACTATTTCCTGAGCATGTACTGCCGCCATCCCCTCAAGCACAGCAATAAAATAAGCGAGTTTTCTTTTCGCTTTCAGACGCGTCAAATCAAACTCGCTCAGGCTTCTGCCCTGAACATATTCCATAGCAATGCAAGGCCCCAATTCCGTATAAAAAAAGTCATACAGCTTTACTATATATTCATGGTCAAGAGCCGCCAGGATTTTAGCTTCACGAACAAAGCGGTTCTTAAACTCAGACATCCGGTAAGGGGATATGCGTTCCTTCTTAAACAGCTTTAAAGCCGTCTTCCTGCCTAAAATCGTATGAACACCCAAATAGACCAGACCAAAGCCACCCTCACCTATTTTCTTCACAACTTCATAAGATCCTAAAATATGCGGCTGATCATGCATTAAACTCTACCTCCTGCTTAATCATCTCATCATATTTTATTCTTCTTGGCTGATAAAGAGTGTCAGTTAGGCAGTTTTTTTCTTCACATCTTCTAAAATATTAACAATTTGCTTGCCGTAATTGATGCCCGGAACTGCCCAGCGTCCGCTGAGTCCTTCCCAGGTAAGCACCTTACCGAAAATATCACGCCGATATTCCTTCAGCAGCTCATAACGTGGATCGACTATCGGATAGAACGGCAGACGGGGCGAGCTGTAAGCCAAAAGATGCTGGATCTGAGCTCTGACGCCCTCTCTCGGAGTGGCAAAATAAGCCCCCTTAACTCCGCCTCCGGTCGTCCCCAAGCCACAGTAATTATTCTGCTCCGGCACCACATCTCCGCCGTAAGCAAAATAGCCGGTTTCCTTAATAGCCTGACAAAGAGCCAAATCCGGCCTGATGCCTTCCACTCCGGCCTCTTCATAATACAGATCTACCAGCTCTTCCAAGCTGCAGGAAAGGCTGGGTCTGGGATTACGGGCCATAATATAGTCCACCATCTGCTGTCTGGTAACCTCAGGCTCACCAAAAATAGAGGTTTCCCGGCTGAAGGGAATCAGCCAATCCGGTCTGTCATCATCCTCTGCCAGAAGAACAGTCGGAAAGCAAATATTGATCAAGCAAAATACCAAAATACTATATACGAAATTTTTCCTCATCACAACGCTGCTCCTTTTATATTAAAAATAAGATACTTCATCCTTCTATTTTAGCTTTTTTCCTGTCAGAAGTCAAAGTCAGCTTATAAAAAGGCAGACCGCTGAACAAGATCATCCCCATTATCTCTGAAAAGCTGCTGTCCTGAATCACTGAATCAAGACCGGCAATAATAGCTATGGAAACTACCGCAGCGACCATGTTATCAGAAGAAAATACCTCGTCCTGTTCTTTAATGATCGCCAAAGAATACGGCCAGAGAAAAAAACTCAGATAAAGAAAAATCTTCGGCATTTTAGGAGCATATAATAGCTTGATAAAGGTAACCGCTATAAAAACAACTAAAATTATAGAGCTCATGCCAATCAGCCCCTTGATTAAACGACTGCAAAACTGCATTTCCTCACCTCCATACCATTATTTTCCATATAGAAGTGGGAAATCCTGCTGCTATGACTGCTTTCCGGCTAAAATTTGTTTTAGTAAATAAGCAGTCAGCTCCTCCTCGGTGCTTATCTTTTTATCCACAGCAATGTCCTTTACTAAAGCGATTACTGAACGAAGCACTGCATCGGTATTCAAAACCAGCTTTTGACCGCTGATGCCGCTGAGAGTCCTTTGCAGCCAATATACATCATCCTCATACAGACTAACCTTTTTGGTGACCATAATTCTTCTTTTAGCCGACGGTTTATAATTGCTCCTGACTTCAGCAGTCTCCTCAGTTTTTTTCCTGCTGACAGCTTTAAACACTGTATTTTCCGGTTCTACAACAGATTTTTTGGCCTCCTCC
>JBJDXG010000029.1:0-1639 GCA_051866555.1 bacterium
AAGATCTAAAGCTGATAATTTGTTTTGAGCAGAAGCAATATTTTTTTCCGATTTGTCAGCTACAAGTACATAATCATCAGCACCTTCTGCTAAAGCAACGGAATTCTGTTCATCTTTTAGCTGAAGATCTGAAGCTGACAATTTGTTTTGAGCAGAAGCAATATTTTTTTCCGATTTATCAGCCACAAGTACATAATCATCAGCACCTTCTGCCAAAACAGCTGACTCCTGCACCATGGTATTATCCTTAACCAGATTAAGATTATCATTTTTAACCTCAGGCTGCTTAGCCGACATTTCTTCACCCTGAATGGCTAATACTTCTCTCTGTACAGCAAACTCTGCCTTTTTATCCGGCTGATTATTTCCTTCAGAAGCCTTTATTACAGGAGCTTCCACTTCTCTGCCAATATCTGCTGATTTATCTGTCTCAATCGGCTTCTGCGACTCAACAGCAGCAAGCAGTTTAGCTGCCGCATTTTCCTCCGGCAAATCACTTGCCTCATTCGGCACAGTAGATACAAGGCTGAAATCAGGCATCATATCTGATGAAGCCAAAAGCTCTTCACTTAGAGCACTGACCGAAGCAACGATCTCCGGCTGCTCATTCGGTTCACAAGCATTGGACTGAATCTGCTCTAGTACCGGAATAAAAGCCATAGGGATAAGATTTTCTGCCTGCATAGAAAATTCCTCTCCGTCAGCAGCATCCAGCGAAGCCAGATCCGGCAAAATTTCATCCGCCTGACCGGCAAGAGAATCCTGCAAATCAGCTTCAGCCTTACCGCTCTTAGTCTGGAGCAGCTTTTGAAAAGAATTATCCTGCTTGGAAACAGTTGGAGAGCTTATTGGCTGAACAGGATTTTCCGGCAAAACACTTTGTACACTAGTCATCTTTCTCACCTCCTTTCGCCGGTATTATCTGCATTATCACTTATAAAGCTCTTGCTTATCGCAGCCGCTCTGTTCTGCGGCATATTTTCCATAATCTCTCCCGCCTGATCAGGCTTTAAAGCCATTAAAATAGTTACTGCCGTTTTTTCATCCATCCTGCTCAAAATTTTAGCCGCTTTTTGAGCATCCATCTCACCATATATCCTGATAATTTTCTTTTCCGGATTAGGCTTCTCAGCATTGTTTTTATTGGCCAAAGGATTGCCGGGCTGCAATTCATCAGCTGAAGCCATTTTTTTTAAATCAGCTTCTTTTTTATCCAAAACAGCCTTTCTTTCATCTAAAGATTTAGAACGCTTATCCAGTTCTCTTTCTTTAATCTTTAAATTTCCTTCCTTAGCCATCAGCTGAGCTTCAGCACTTAAATTCGCCTCTTTTTCAGCTTTTTTAGCTAAATAACTCTGTACTAACGGTATTTTAGCCAGTTTAGCAGAATGCTTGACTGCAACAAAATAACAGACCAATCCGGCAGCTGCCACAACTAAAAGAAAGAATAAAATGCCCAGTAGCTTTTTTCTTAATTTTTTTTTCGGCTTTACTGCCTTGTTTTCCTTCTTGCTTTCCGGAATTTCTTCTGCCAAGGTTTCCTGCTGCAAATCTTCATTTTTTTTCGACATTCTATTCACCCCGTTGTTTTATCTGCTGATAATATTTTTGTACTTTATTGACATAATTTTTAGTTTCA
>JBJDXG010000030.1:0-7004 GCA_051866555.1 bacterium
GAATTTCTTCTTCAGCTGTATTTAAACCGCAAAAGTCATCATAATCAAAATCCTCTGCCGCAAAAATAGATGGATGACTGCCGCAAATAGGACAGCTTTCATTCTTCTTGGCCTGAAGAAGTGAAATTTTTAAATTCCAAGCATCAATCACCAGCATTTTTCCTATTAAGCTTTCCCCTCCGCCAATAAGCAATTTCAAGACCTCGTTAGCCTGAATACTGCCAATGATTCCCGGCAGAGGACTGATAACGCCGCCTTCAGCACAGGTAGGAACCAGACCGGCAGGCGGCGGAGCCGGAAACTGACAGCGAAAGCATGGTCCTGATTTCGCATCAAAAACACTTACCTGCCCTTCAAATTGATACATAGCGCCAAAAACTACCGGTTTATCCAGCAGCACACAGGCATCATTGAGCAAATAACGCGCTTTATAGTTATCAGTACAATCCACAATGATATCATAGTCCCTTATAATTTCGGCAATATTATCTGCCTCTAATTTTTCCTTGATTATTTCAATCTTTATTTTAGGATTAATAGCTTTGATAGTATCCCTGGCAGAAGCCGTTTTCGGCCTGTTTACATCTCTCGTACCGTGAATAACCTGACTTTGCAGATTTCCCAGAGAAACCTCATCAAAATCGACAAGACCAAGAGTCCCAACTCCGGCCGCTGCCAAATACTGTACTGCCGGAGCCCCCAGGGCTCCAAGTCCGGCAATCAAAACCTTAGCTGCCTTGATGCGCTTCTGCCCTTTAACGCCGATTTCCCGGAGCATCAAATGCTTATTAAACCGTTCAATCTCAGAATCATCCAAAGCTATGGCCTTTCTTCTGGCGTCAGAGATTACACTCCCGACCGGAGCACCGCCGGCAATTGCCGGCAGCAATAAAATGTGGTCTCCCTCTTTAACAGGAGCCTCCAGCTCCGCTTTCTGTGAAATTTTAAAATCATTTATATATACATTTACAAAAGGTCTGAGCGTACCATCCTCAGCAAACAAAGCCTTTCTACTCTCAGGATATTCATCCTGCAAGTTATTCAATATCTCCCTTACTGTCTCTCCCTCTATCTCAAGCCTCGGCCTTCGGTTGACAAAGGCCCGCAGGGTTGCCGATACATATACCGAAATCAGCATCGCATTTCTCCTTCATTAAAATTTCTTCTTTAACCACCGTCTTAGTTTGTCCCATTTCAGCAAAACTGTTTACTCTGACTGCTGCTCCCTTCTGCACCGCAATAATTAAATATGAATGCTCTTCCAGCATATAAAGCCTGTCCTTCGCTGAAGGAAAAGCTTCATGATCCGGATGTGAATGATAAAAGCCTATAACTTCAAGTCCTTCTCTGGCTGCCGCTAATTCCAGCTGCATAAAGGAAAGAGGATCGATTAAAAAATCAGTTTGGCTTTTTTCCTTACTCACAGCGTTTCTGACCGGAGCTATTTTATAAGCAAGCCGCTGCCCAGACTGTCTTAGACCCAGTATAATTCCGCAGCATTCTTCAGGATAAGCAGCCTCAGCCTGAAGAAAGAGCCTTTCTCTTATCTTAGCCGGCAAAAGCAGCATATTATTCGCCGCCGAAAAGCGGAGTAGATAAATAGCGGTCACCTGAATCAGGCAGCAGAGCTACAATATTCTTGCCCTCATTCTCCGGACGGTTGGCAAGAATGGTTGCCGCCTTTAAAGCCGCTCCGGAAGAAATTCCTACCAGAATACCTTCACTTACTGCAAATTGCTTGCCGGCAGCAAACGCATCCTCATTTTCAATAGTAATTACCTCATCATAAATATCGGTATTTAATACATCAGGTACAAATCCCGCTCCAATTCCCTGAATTTTATGCGCTCCCGCAATTCCCTTGGAAAGCACCGGACTTCCGGCCGGTTCTACGGCTACGATTTTGACCTCAGGATTCTTTTCCTTTAAATACTCTCCCACACCGGTAATCGTTCCTCCCGTACCAACTCCGGCAATAAAGATATCTACTTTTCCGTCTGTCTGTTCCCAAATTTCCGGTCCTGTAGTCGCTTTATGAACAGCCGGATTGGCTGGATTAACAAACTGTCCCAGAATAACCGAGCCGGGAATTGATTGTTTTAATTCCTCAGCCTTAGCAATAGCACCCTTCATTCCGCTTGACCCTTCAGTAAGCTCCAAGCGTGCTCCGTAAGCCTTCAAGAGATTTCTTCTTTCCACACTCATCGTATCCGGCAAAGTCAAGATAGCCTTATAGCCCTTAGCAGCAGCAACTGCCGCCAGACCAATTCCTGTATTGCCTGAGGTTGGTTCAATAATAGTTGCCCCCGGCTTCAGTTCCCCCTTCTTTTCTGCTTCTTCAATCATAGCCAGCGCGATACGGTCCTTTACCGAGCCTGCCGGATTAAAATATTCCAATTTAGCAAAAATATTGGCTTTTACCGCCCCAGCCTGCTTGGCATATCTGTTGGCCTGCAAAAGCGGAGTATGTCCCACCAGTTCTAAAGCACTCTGATTAATCTTACTCATAACTCATTCCTCCTTAAATTCACCTGTGAAAATTTATTGCATTGAAGATATTAAAGTTTTTTGCTATGTTATTATTTATTTTATTACCAAGTTATTAACTATGTATTCTTGGTTTTATATAAATATACTCCTATAATTCCTAAATGTCAAGTTTTTTCTTTATTATTTTGGCCTTAATTCATTGATAATAAAACAAACTGCTGTAATTTAAAAGAGAAAAGTAGCCGCTTATAGATTAATGTGCTATAATTAAAAAATAATCGGTTTACTCTAAATTAAAATAAATCAGGTGAAAAGGATGCAGCTATTAAAAAATTATCATTTCTATGCTTTGATTACCATTATCTGCTGGTCGTTGGCTTATGTATATACCAGGCTCACCCTCCAGCATTTTTCCATATTTTCCGTTGGGTTTTTACGCTATTTTATCGCCAGCCTTATTCTTTTAGGATTCGTTATCTATAAAAAAATAAAACCACCGAAAAAGCAAGATTATCATCTGTATCTTGCCTCCGGTGGTTCGGGGTTTTTCCTTTATATGATATTGTTTAATCAGGGACTGAGAACGGTAAACTCAGCAACCAGCAGTATCATCATTGCCACAGTCCCTATAATGACAGCCATCCTGTCTCATATTTTCTATAAGGAAAAATTAAAGACCTATCAATGGCTCGCTATCAGCTTAGAATTTATCGGTATTTTAATTTTAGCTTTAAATGGTCATGAATTCACATTTAATATCGGCATAATCTGGCTTTTAGCCGCTTCCTTACTGCTCAGCATTTATAACCTGCTGCAAAAGCGGCTGACTAAGAGCTATTCCTCCCTGCAGGCAGTAGCCTACAGTATCTTAACCGGCACACTGATGCTGTCCATTTTTTCATTTCACGCTTGCCGGGAAGCAGCAGCAGCCCCAATTGAACAAATAATTTACCTGCTTATACTGGGGATTTTTTGCAGTACAATCGCCTATATAACCTGGACAAAGGCTTTCTCCTTAACCAGCAACACAGCCTATGTCAGCAATTACATGTTTATTACGCCATTTTTTGCTGCTCTAATGGGGTACTGCATAGCCGGAGAAACCTTAGAGCTGAGCACAATTCTCGGCGGCAGCATTATTCTCGGCGGTCTTTTTATTTTCTATAAACCATCCCCTAAGCAGAATAAATAACCTCGCCGTCACCCCAAAGCTGCTCCAATTGATAAAAATCACGTTCCTCATGCCGCATTACATGAACTACAATATCGCCATAGTCTAATAATATCCAGCCTGATTCTTTGATCCGTCTTTCCTGCAAGGTCTTACAGCCCTGTTCTGCCAGCTTCTCTTCAATCCATTCAGCAATAGCCTTAACCTGGATTAAAGAATTGCCGCTGGCCAGCACAAAATAATCCGTAACCATGGAGATTCCGGTTAAATTTAAAACCATGATATCCTCTGCTTTCTTTTCCTCGGCCATTTTAGCCGCAAAAATCGCTAATTCTTTTCCTTCCATATTCCACTATCCCCTCTTTATAAAGAACTTTGTCCAATAATAATCGTTAAATCAACTGCCGAAGACGCTGAATCCTCCGTTACCCGACCATTGCCCACAACATTTAAGACCTTCTGCAGCAAGCCGGTATGCAGATTCGGATTATGCCTGATGATTTCATTCTGTTTATAATTAAAATCTGCCGCATTGTCTACTCTGACAACCTGGAAGCCTTCACTGCGCAGCAAGTCAGCATAATATTTTCCTATGCCGCTTACGCCTGTCCCATTCAAAACCTCTAAACGACAGGAGGACAGAGGAGGCAAAGCAGCATCTCCGCCTATATTAGAATTGCCAATTCCATTGATTTTCTCATTAATCAACTGAGATGTAGCTACCGGATCAACAATAAAATAGCTTACATTGCCGATATACTTTCCTTCACCCGGCAAAGTAGACATTTCCACCTGAGCTCCGCTCATCTTTTTAGCCGCACGCAAAAAATCACTCATTTCACTGCTGGAAATGTTAGTCTGAATATGCTGTAAGGCCTGTTTGAAAATAGCCGGCCATTTTAAAATATTTTCAGTTCTTAACATCTCAGTGCTTAAAGCCTGTAAAAAATTCTGCTGGCGGGTAATCCTGCCCAAATCACCTAAAGGGTCATGCCGAAAACGCACATAATCCAAAGCCTGCTTCCCATCCAGCCGCTGATATCCGGGCTCAATATTAATATAAGTATCCCCTGCCCGGTCAGTATAATGCAGGCCCTTCTCTACATTAACCTTTACTCCGCCTAAGATATCAATAACATTTTTAAAGCCTTCAAAGTCAATCTTCATATAATAAGGAATAGTTACACCCAGAAGATTTTCCACCTCAGATACAGCCCGCTCCGGACCGCCGATAGCATTCGCCGCATTTATTTTAATCGTATTCCCTCTGAAATCCTCAATCCGTGTATCCCGCGGAACGGAAATCATATTGATCTTTTTGTTTTCCGCATCAATATTAGCTAAGATTATGGTATCAGTTCTGGTATCTCCATCGCCGGCATCAACCCCCAAAAACAAAATATTGACCGGCTTCATCGCCTTAGATTCATCATCCAGGACCGGCATCTTCAGCTTGTCCTTTTCAGAAGTCAGGATAAAGGCCGCCACACCAACCGAAACCATCAAAATAACCAAAAATAAAAAGAATAAAAAAGCCCGCAAAAATTTGCCTTTTTTCTTTTGCTTTGCCTGACTTTGCGGAGCTATGCTCTTTCTCAACTATCAATCTCCCCTTTTTTCTTTTACTAAACTGTTCCAAAGGTCAACCGTATTCTGGTCTATACAAACTTTCTTACGCAGTAAATGAACAAAAGTCTGCTCTATTACTAAAAAAATCGCCTCATCTAGATCAAACTCCGCTTTTCTCCTTATTTCATCTACAGCCGGTAAATCACGATTAGGCTCTATATAATCTGCCAGATAAACTATCTTTTCCAATTCAGTCATATGCTTTCCGCCGGTAGTATGCTTAGCTATGGCCTGCAATACCTCTTCATCGTCAATACCACATTCCTGCTGCAGGAGTTTGGCTCCAACAGGTCCATGCAAAACCTGATAAGCATTTATTTCGACATCATTTATTACTATACCAAATTCAACCGCTTTTTTCAACAGCATTTCCTTTTTCATATCTTTGGCATAGTCGTGCATAAGACCGGCTAAAGCCGCCTTCCTTTCGTCTAAATTATAAATCCTGGCCAAATGAACAGCCGTTTCCTCAACCCCTAAGGAGTGAATGTAACGCTCCTTACTCAAACGCTGCTTTAGAATAGCTAAATAATCTTCTCTTTTCATAAAACTAATCCCCTTTGTCTAATTAACTTTAAAATATATATTAATTATAAAGCTAACCCGGCTTATAAGCAAACAAAAAACGAGCGTTCAAAACAAATTGAACACTCGTTAGTATGTTTGTGTTAACGAACTTCCCTCGGTTTAGCTTCATTAACCACAATAGTCCGACCGGAAAGCTCTTTTCCTGAAGTCGCTTCAATTGCACCGGATAAATCAGGAGTTTCTAATTCGATAAAACCAAAGCCTCTCGATCTGCCGGTTTCCCTGTCAGTAATAATTCTTGCACTATGCACATCACCATAAGGACTGAAAAAGTCAGCCAAATCTGTCTCATTCAAAGCCCAAGGTAAATTGCCGACATACAGCGTCTTTACCACTATATTCACCTCACTTCTTAATCTACTTAGATTATATGAAGTTTAAGGTCAAAATATACATAGATCTTTAACATTCCTGATATAATTTTTGTTTGATAATATAGCTTTCTACATTTTCCGGCAGAAGATACTTTATCGGCTTGCCCTCTTTAATCCTCCGTCGTACATCAGTAGAAGAAACAGCTATTCCCGGTACTTCTACCAGATGAATATGCTTTAAATAATCCTTATCCAATTCTCCCAGCTTTTCCCGCAGGTCATCTAACTTATATCCCGGTCTGGTAGCAGCAATAAACTCACAGGATAAAAGCAGCTGCGGCACATCCTTCCAGGTAAAAATACTCAAAATAGCATCAGCCCCGGTAATAAAATACAGCTTAGTCTGAGAACCGTATTTCTCCCTCAGCTGCTTAATAGTATCAACCGTATAGGATAATCCGCCCCGTTCAATCTCCATAGAAGACACTTCAAAATGCATATTAGTCATAGTCGCCAGAACAGTCATCAAATAACGGTCTTCCGCCGGCAGCAGAGTTTTATCCTGCTTATGCGGCGGATTGCCAGCCGGAATAAAAATAACCTTATCCAGCTGAAATAGATTGCGCACCTCTTCAGCAACAACTAAATGACCATGATGAATAGGGTTAAAAGTGCCTCCCATAATCCCCAGCCTAAGCATTGTGCAGCTTGGCAGCTTCCTGAAAAATTTCTTTTACTTCTGCTGTAAAAGCCCCCAGCTCAGCCTGATACGCTTCACTTACATTATGCTTTACAACACCCTCTACGGTAGC
>JBJDXG010000031.1:0-1620 GCA_051866555.1 bacterium
CCCATAATAATCAACCATGACCCTTTCCAATAAAGCAGGACTTGCTTTACCTGTTCTGATAGATAAAAATTCTTTTTTCGTTATCTCTATTACCTTCTGCATTTTAGCTTCAGCTTCTTTTTTTATTTCACTTATCATTTTTATTCACCTCTTTTTACTATTGTACCAATCTTTTCACCCAAAACAGCTTTTCTGATATTTCCCTGTTTAGTCAAATCAAACACAATAATCGGAATATTGTTGTCCATACATAAGGAGGTAGCAGTAGAATCCATTACCTGCAGCTGCTTGCTCAATACATCAATATATTCCAGGGTTTCATATTTCACTGCATTAGGATTTTTCATAGGGTCGCTGTCATAAACACCATCTACCTTAGTAGCTTTCAGAATTGCATCAGCACCTATTTCAGCTGCTCTTAAAGCCGCCGTAGTATCAGTAGAAAAATAAGGGTTGCCGGTGCCTGCTCCAAAAATAACTACTCTGCCCTTTTCTAAATGACGGATAGCTTTTCTTCTGATATATGGCTCAGCAATCTGCCGCATCTCAATAGCAGACTGAGTTCTGGTCATAACATCAATTTTCTCTAAAGCGTCCTGCAAGGCAAGGGAGTTGATCATAGTAGCCAGCATTCCCATATAGTCCCCGGTCGCTCTGTCAATACCTTTGGCACTTCCGGCAATTCCCCGGTATATATTGCCTCCGCCAACAACAATTGCTACTTCAATGCCTAAATTAACTACTTCCTTAATCTCTTCAGCAATAGTTTTGACCGTATGCGGGTCAATGCCAAATCCCTGACTGCCGGCCAGAGCTTCACCGCTCAACTTTAAAATAATTCTTTTAAAAGCTATTTGTTCCATCTTATCCTCCCTGCAATTACTTAATTTTTATTTCTACATATTTATAATAAATCCTTTTTTCCAGTATCTTTTCAAAAAAAGAGAACACATGGTGTTCTCTTTTATTTTTGTATTTCTTTCATAACCTCAGCTACGAAATCATCTTTTTTCTTTTCAATACCTTCACCTAATTCTAATCTGATGAATTTCTTCAATTCTATCTTACAGCCCAATTCCTTGCCTTTAGCTTGTAATA
The DNA here is from genome assembly GCA_051866555.1 of bacterium. Classification (GTDB taxonomy): domain Bacteria; phylum Bacillota; class JBJDXG01; order JBJDXG01; family JBJDXG01; genus JBJDXG01. The sequence continues at coordinate 1,099 of JBJDXG010000031.1, forward strand.
AAGAATTAATAGTCAGATCAGGATCTTTTACATAAACTTGTTCAAGCAGACAGTTTTCTTTATAGAATTTTTGTACTCTGCCCTCTACAATTTTAGGAATAGCTTTTTCCGGTTTGCCTTCATTAACAGCTAACTGAACATAAATTTCTTTTTCCTTTTCCAAAATATCAGCCGGAACTTCTTCACGCACCATATATTTAGGATAAGCAGCTGCACTGTGCATAGCAATATCACGAGCTAAAGTATTCAAAGCATCATTTGCTTCAGCTGAATCTGTTCCCAATTCTACCAAAACACCGATTCTGCCGCCGAAGTGAATATAAGACTGAATAGTTCCCTGTTCTACAGCAAAACGCTCAAATCTTCTGATAACAATGTTTTCTCCGATTTTTGCAATCTTTTCAGTTAATAAAGCACCGACAGTTACATTTTCATCCTTAATGAAGCCCTGGTCTGCAAGGTCATCAGGAGTTGGGTTCTTAACTGCTATATGTTCAGCAATATTATCTACAAACTCTTTAA
>JBJDXG010000032.1:0-1612 GCA_051866555.1 bacterium
AAAGATTGGCTAAAAAATCGCCCCAGATTATATAATCGGCAAAGATTTCAAGGATTACCTGAACTGCCAAAAACGGTATCAAACGCCAAAACAGGCCGCTGTATACGGCAAAGCTGGCTCTGAAAGAGCGTTTATAGCCTGAAAGCTGCAGCAAAAAAGCATAGACTCTGGCTGAAATATAACAGCCTAAAACAAGTAGAATAAACCAGACCGTAAACCAGAAAACAAGGTGCAGTACCGCTAACGACTGTATAAATAAAAATGAAGTACAGCTCAATAATAAAGCAGTAAGCACTAAAGCAAAAAAAGAACTCATCTTACCTCCCTGATATAAAAAGCTACTCCTTAAGGAGTAGCTTTGAAACAGCTTAATAAGCTAAAATATCTACATTAGCTCCCAAATGCGGCTGAACTGAAAGCCGAACAGTGCGTACCTTATTGCCGTCAATCTCCAAACTATCTTCTGCTTTTGCCTTCCCTGTTTTTTTCCTACCCGGACTGTTTTTCATCTGTAAGGAAGTAGTTGGTTTAATCGGCATGGAAGTTAATAAAATGTTCATTGCTTTCACCACCTCATTTTTATTATAGCAGAAAAGCTAAAGAAAAAACACCTTAAATTAAGTTAACATTTTCTCCTTTTAGTACCTTATTCATATTCCGCATGGAACACATTTTGCCGCACATGGTACAGCTGTCCTTATGCTCCGGCTGGGATGAAGCCCGATAAGCACGAGCCTTTTCCGGATCAATGGCCAGATCAAACATCTGCTCCCAATCCAAATCGGCTCTCGCCTTACTCATTTTGTAATCCCACTCCAGAGCCTGAGGAATGCCCTTGGCAATATCAGCGGCATGAGCTGCTATCTTAGCGGCAATAATTCCTTCCTTCATATCATCAACGCTCGGCAGACGCAGATGCTCGGCCGGAGTTACATAGCAGAGAAAGTCAGCTCCGGAGGCAGCAGCTATGGCCCCGCCGATAGCGCTGGTAATGTGGTCATAGCCCGGAGCAATATCAGTAACCAAAGGCCCCAAAACATAGAAAGGCGCTCCATGACACAGCTTTTTCTCCAGGAGCATATTCGCCTGAATTTCATTTAAAGCCATATGTCCCGGTCCTTCTATCATGACCTGCACATCCCTAGCCCAAGCTCTTTTTGTCAATTCGCCCAAGACCAAGAGCTCCTCTATCTGCGAAGCATCGGTCGCGTCATTAACAGAACCGGGACGGCAGGCATCACCCAAACTTACTGTTACATCATATTCCGCACAAATATCCAATACCCGGTCATAATGCTCATAGAAAGGATTTTCCTCCCCGGTAAGCTCCATCCAGGCATAAAGCAAAGACCCGCCGCGGGAAACGATATTAGTCAGACGAGGATTTTTCTTAAAGCGAGCCGCCACCTCACGGTTAATTCCGGCATGCAGAGTAATAAAATCCACTCCATTTTGAGCGTGCTTTTCAACTACCTGCAAAAATTCCTCAGCCGTTATTTCCTTCAGATCCTTTTCTAAAAAGCCAACTGCATCATAAATCGGTACAGTGCCTATCATAGCGCCTGACATAGCGATAAGCTCAGTCCGAAATTCTTCTGTCTTGCCGTAAGAG
>JBJDXG010000033.1:0-1602 GCA_051866555.1 bacterium
AACAACGTCTGCGAAAAGATGCTGCTCTATAAAGCCGGACCTCCTACACAGTCAATGATTGAAATGGTTCAATTATTAGAAAAAATAGCTGACCATATCGAACAGGCATTTTCTCTTCTGCACCATATTAACCACAATCAGGATAAAATAATCTCTCTTTGCCGAAAAATTAATTATCTGGAATCCAAAGGCGATTCTATCTATAAAGAGGGAGTAGCTCAATTATTCGATAAAAATACCGATCCTATAGAGTTAATCAAACAAAAGGAATTATACGCTGATATTGAAGATGTTGTCGATCTCTGCGAAGATGTCGCCGACCTGCTTAAAGGAGTTGTATTAAAATATGCTTAGCATGAGCATAATGGTTTTTATCGTTATTTTCCTGGCACTGGCTTTCGATTTCATCAACGGCTTTCATGATACAGCCAATGCTATCGCAACTTCTATTTCAACCAGAGCTTTAAACCCAAGAGTAGCTATTATGATGGCTGCTTTTCTCAATTTCATTGGAGCCATCAGCGGAACTGCTGTCGCAACAACTATCGGCAAGGACATAGTAAATCCCGTTTTAGTCACTCAACCGGTTATAATATCAGCACTGGCGGCGGCAATATTCTGGAATCTTTTTACCTGGTATTACGGCATTCCCAGCAGCTCCTCCCACGCCTTAGTCGGTGGGCTTATTGGAGCTATCATAGTGGGAAACGGGCCTCAGGCTTTAGAAATAACAGGAATTGTCAGAATCGTTACCGCTTTAGTCGTTTCTCCTATTCTGGGGCTGACAATCGGATTTATTATTATGAATATCTTATACTCAGTTTTTGCCTTATTTCCACCAAGCAAGACTAATCATCATTTTAGAAGAGTGCAAATCGCATCCGCTGCTCTGGCCGCCTTTTCTCATGGCTCAAATGATGCGCAGAAGTCCATGGGGATTATTGCTATGGCACTTTTCAGCGCCGGCATGATTCAGGAATTTCATATTCCTATCTGGGTCATGGTAGCCTGTGCCACAGCAATGGGTATCGGTACAAGTATGGGCGGCTGGCGCATAATCAGAACACTGGGCGGAAAAATATTTAAGCTGGAGCCAATCAACGGATTTGCCGTAGATTTAACCTCAGCACTCGTTATCTATGGAGCTACAACTCTGGGAGTTCCTGTCAGCACTACCCATGTTGTTTCTTCTTCTATTATGGGTGTGGGAGCAGCCAAAAGATTTTCTGCCGTAAAATGGCCTTTAGCCAAACAGATAGTCCTGGCTTGGATAATCACTATTCCATCCAATGCTCTGATTAGCAGCGGTATTTATTTTCTTTTCAAATCTTTAATTTAACCATAAAGGAGAGAGTAGAATGTCAGACAATAATAAAAAATGGCACAGTGAGCTTACCTGTCAAACAGTAATTAAAAATCTGGAAAAGAATCATTTTCAGGCTAAATATGCCGCTAATACTGAGGAAGCTGCCAAAATTATTCTTGACCTTATTCCCGATAACTCCAGTGTAGGTCTGGGCGGCTCTATGACCTTTCAGGAAATTCCTATCTGGGAAGAGCTGAAGAAGAAAACAGACAACATCATCAACCATGGCGACCCTA
>JBJDXG010000034.1:0-29288 GCA_051866555.1 bacterium
CTGCTGTTCAGGAAATGATTTTGTCTGAAACTGAAGAACAAAGAAGAGCTGCTTTGGCTAAGATTCTGCCAATGCAAAAAACTGATTTCTTAGGTATTTTCAAGGTGATGAAAGGTCTGCCGGTAGTTGTTCGTCTGCTTGACCCTCCTTTGCATGAATTCCTGCCTGATCAGGAAGAGCTTGTTTTGGAAGTAGCTAAATTGAAATGGGAAAATGCAGACCAGGCAGTAATTGCTGAAAAAGAAGAGCTGCTGAAAAAAGTGCGTGAGCTGCATGAATTCAATCCAATGATGGGACACAGAGGCTGCCGTTTGGGCATGACTTATCCGGAAATTTATGAAATGCAGGTACAGGCTATTATGGAAGCCGCTGTTGAACTGGCTAAGGAAGGAATTACTGTAAGCCCTGAAATAGAAGTTCCTCTGGTTTGCCATCCTAATGAGCTGCAAACTTTAAGAGAAAAGATCGTTGCAGTTGCTGATGATATCGTAGCCAAATCAGGAACAAAGATTGAATACACAGTAGGTACTATGCTGGAAGTTCCTCGTGCTTGTCTGGTAACCGATAAGATTGCTGAATTTGCTGACTTCTGTGCTTTTGGTACTAATGACTTAACTCAAACTACCTTTGGTTTCAGCCGTGATGACGCTGAAGGCAAGTTCCTTGGCTTCTATACCGACCAAAAGGTTCTGAAGGAAAATCCATTCCAGGTACTGGACCGTGATGGTGTGGGCAAATTGATGGATTTGGCTATCAAGGCAGCTCGTTCTGTAAAACCGCAATTTAAAGTTGGTATTTGCGGAGAGCATGGCGGAGATCCTGAATCAATTAATATCTGCCAGGAATTAGGTTTGAACTATGTAAGCTGTTCACCTTATCGTGTGCCTATTGCCAGATTGGCAGCTGCTCAGGCAACCTTGAAGGTTAAAAAATAAAATAATTTGCTGAGCAATACTTAGGCAAAATAATAATCAAACAAATCCTCTGTATCGTTAATGCTGTAAAGCGTGAAATGGTGCAGGGGATTTTTTGCTTGAGAAAACGATATGCAGTTGCTTTTAATGGTATTTCGCATGCTTGTATTTCCTAATTTTTTATGATATATTAAAAAAGTTAACAGTTGAATATTGCTGTCAAGCCTTAAGGCTTGACTTGATATGATTTTTGCTTTTAAACAGATGCAGCAGTTTCCCATATGCTGAAAGGAGTATGCGGCAATTTATGTCTGGATGAGCTTTTCAGGCTTTTTTCCGAGCATGTTGTTTTAATGTGGGCAGGCAAATGGGATGAAGCATACGCCATGATATCAGAAATTACTGACAATTATAATAAGATAATTAAAGTATTAAAAGAGTGGTTTGATATGCAGTAAAACAATCTGATTGATAAGGAGGCGATTTTATGACGAACGTTAAAAGAGTGTTGCTGGTAGATGATTCTGAAATTGACAGGAAGATATTAAAAAATATCTTAAGTCGGTACTTTGAAATAATAGAAGCCGAAAATGGCTATGAAGCACTGGAAATTATGGAAAAAAGATCATCTAAGAAAATAGACGGAGTATTCCTTGATATTTCAATGCCTGTGCTTGACGGCTTTAATATTCTTGAAATTATGAGTGAGCATGGAATAGATATTAAGGTTATACTTGTAACGGCTGAAGCAACAGCTACTAATGTACAGCGGGCAATACACTATAATGTTAAGGATTTTATAAGCAAGCCCTTTAAGCCGAGTATAATTCTTGAAAAGGTAAAAAAAATATTCGGTATTGAAATTGAAGAAGTTAAGGAAGAAAGTTTTGATGAAACAGAAATCTATGAAACTGATACCTATATTTCAAGGCTTTCCTCTATGTATAAATCTTATCTGAAAAATATTAATTTAGATGATTCTCATTATTGCCGGGTGGAAAAGCTGGTGGGAATTTTTTTAACTAAATATGATCTTGCTAATATGATTGAGTCCAGCAAGATTGATATTGCTACTATAGCTAAGGCTGCCTATTTTTACGATATAGGTCTGATGGGGATTCCTACAGAATTTATCCATCAGACTGATATTCTGGAGGAAGAACGGAAAACATATGAGAAGCATACGGTAATGGGAGCTAATATTATCTGGACTAATGGCTCTGAATCATGTAAAATGTTTGTGAAGATATGTCAGGATATGTGTATGCATCACCATGAAAGATATGACGGCAAGGGTTTCCCTCATGGACTTAAGGGAAGTGATAATTCTATTTACAGTCAGCTTTGCAGCCTTGCGATTCGTTTTGATTCCCTGTTCAGTAAGCGCAGTGAATTTAACGACTGGCAGTTTGATTTTGTTGTAAATGAATTAAAAATAGATAAGGGTGCATTTTACCCTAAATATCTGGAGCTGCTTGAACAATGTAAGACGGAAGTAATCAAGTATTACAGAAACTTAGAAATAAGTGGTATGATAGCAGTAGGATAAATTTGGGGATAAAGTAAATAACTAAATTAGGAAATTATTTGATGCGAAAAGGAGTGTGGAAGATGAAATTTTACAAATGTAATCATTGTGGGAATGTTATTACCTTTATTGAAAGCAAAGGAGCGCCGGTTAAGTGCTGCGGTGAAAAGATGCAGGAAATAATACCTAACAGTGTTGATGCTGCGGCTGAAAAACATGTTCCAGTTCTTAAAAGTGAAGGGCAGAAGGTTATTATTACAGTAAGCTCTGTTCAGCATCCTATGCTTAAGGAGCATTATATTTCCTGGGTTGTTCTGGAAACCAAACAGGGATGTCAGCTTAAGGAATTGCAGCCGGAGCAGGCTCCGGAGGTTCAATTTATGTTGAGTGAAGATGATGAAGTCGTGACTGCTTATGCTTACTGCAATCTGCATGGGCTTTGGCAATTAGCTCAATAAATAATTAAAAGACTGTCATTAATGGCAGTCTTTTTAAAATTTTTGCGGGGTAAAGATGAATTTAATTAAAAAATTTTTACAGCAGGATGCAGTTTTGAATCTGGCTTTATTGGCAGCCATGCTGTCTGCCTTCTGGATACCGCCTTCTCTGAATTATTATCATTATATTAACTTTAATGTTTTGTTTTTATTATTTTGTTTAATGAGTGTAGTTGCCGGACTGCATAATTTAGGCTGCTTTTATTTTTTAGGGGTTAAACTGCTGCATAGAGTAAAAAATAGTAAGCTGCTAAGTCTGATTTTAGTTTATCTTTGTTTTTTCAGCAGTATGCTGATTACTAATGATGTAGCTCTCTTGACCTTTGTGCCGTTTACTATTTCTCTTTTAAAGATGATAAACCAGGAAAATATGATGATCCGGTTAATTGTTTTGGAAACCATAGCGGCTAATCTGGGCAGTATGCTGACTCCATGGGGCAATCCGCAGAATTTATATCTGTATTCCTTGACTGACCTTACTGTCATGCGGTTTATCGTGTATCTTCTGCCCTTAACAGGGGTATCTCTTTTTTTATTGACGGCTCTTATTTTAAGCTCTGCTAATTTAAGAGTACAGTTAAATGCTGAATTTTTTTCTTCTTATCAGCTTTCTTTAGATAAAAGAAAATTATTTTTATATATCTTCCTTTTTCTTTTGTCTTTGCTGTCGGTTGCCAGGTTGATTCCTTCTTTAGCAACTTTAATCATTGTAGTACTGCTGATTGGACTTTATGATCGAAAAATATTGCAGCAGGTGGATTATTTGCTGCTCCTGACCTTTTTTTTCTTTTTTATTTTTACCGGTAATATTAAGCAGATTCCACAGGTTAATGCCTGGCTTTCTGAACTCATTGGGGGCAATGAATGCTTAGTCGGTGTTGTTATCAGCCAATTAATCAGCAATGTGCCGGCAGCTATGCTTTTATCCGGCTTTACTGCTTCCTATCAGGAATTGATCTATGGGGTGAATATAGGCGGTTTAGGCACTATGATAGCTTCTATGGCCAGTTTAATTTCTTATCGTTATTATATTAAGGAACAAAGCAGTAAAAAGGGAAAATATATTTTACTTTTTACTGTCTATAATACAGTTTTTTTGCTTATTCTGCTTTTAACGTATTATTGCTGTCTATAATTTTATTAAAAAATATTGACAGTGGTTCTCAAAAAAGTTATATTAAATTTAACTTGATAAGTTCGGGAAGGGAGACTTTTTATGAGTAAGATTGCGGTAGTGGACGATAGCTCACTTAACTTAAAAAGAGCGGTAGATACTTTAAAGATTGATTATGAAGTTTATCCCCTGTTGTCAGGGGAGGAATTGTTAAATTTTCTTACTCATATTATACCGGATCTGATTTTGCTGGACATAGTTATGCCAAAGATGAACGGATTTGAGGTTTTGCAAAAAATCAAAAAAGACCCTGTATGGCGTAATATACCGGTTATATTTTTAACCAGTGAGATGAGTGAAGAAAAGGAAGTTTTAGGCTTGGGTCAGGGTGCGGTAGATTATATTAAAAAACCTTTTGTTCCAGAGATCATGCGGTATCGCATCAAAATACATTTAGAATTAGAGCAGCATCGCAAAAAAATGGAGAATATTATTAAGGAAAAGACCAAGATGATCAGTGCTTTGCAGAATGCCATTATCATCAGCTGTTTTGATTTGCTGGAGTGCCGGGATGGTCAAACAGGAGGTCATGCTGAAAGGACATCGTTTTACGTCAAGATATTGGTGGATTCCATGCTGAAGCAGGATATTTATACTGAGGAGATCTACAGTATAGGGGTGGCTGATTTGGTACGGGCAGCCTTGCTGCATGACATTGGCAAGATAGGGATTAAAGATCATACCCTGCTGAAGCCGGCTACTTTAGATAATGGAGAGTTTGAATATATGAAGCAGCATACTGTTTTAGGCTATCATACCCTGTTAAAGGCGGCGGCTTCCATAGGCGGGGTGGTTTCTACTCTGGAAACAGCCATGAAGGTAGCCTGTTATCATCATGAACGGTGGGACGGAACCGGCTATTTAAGAGGCTTAAAGGGCACTGAAATACCTTTAGAAGCCAGAATTACGGCGATAGCAGATGTGTATGATGCTTTAACCTCTAAAAGGACCTATAAAAAGAATTTTTCTCATGAAGAAGCGGTAGGAATTATTAAAAAGGAAAGCGGCAAACAGTTTGACCCTGAATTGGTAAAAGCTTTTCTTAATTGTGAGCATGAATTTTATCTCTATTGTTTTGAAAAAGAAATTAATAATCTGCAAGTTAAGTCTTTATTTTAACAATGCCTTGGAAAAATATTTTCCAGGGCATATTTTTTATGGGCAAAGAGGATTTTAATTTCAGCAATAGTATATTAAATTAGAGAGGGAGGGATGAAAAATGCGGATGAGAGAAATTCTGGAACAGCAGGAACGTGATATTTTGTCGCCGCTGGCGTCTTTTAGTGCAGATACAAGGGGACGGCAGAGACCAGAGCCTCCCTGTCCTCTGCGTACGGCTTATCAGAGAGACCGTGACAGAATCATACACAGCAAGTCATTTCGCAGATTAAAGCATAAAACTCAGGTTTTTATTTCTCCGGAAGAGGACCATTATCGCACCAGGCTGACCCATACGCTGGAGGTTGCCCAGATTGCCAGAACTGCGGCTCGGGCTCTGGCATTAAATGAGGATTTAACGGAAGCGATTGCTCTGGGGCATGATTTAGGCCATACGCCTTTCGGACATGCCGGAGAAAAGGCTTTGAATGAAATTTTTCCAGCCGGATTTCACCATAATGAGCAAAGCTTAAGGGTAGTTGAATTTCTAGAAAAGAAACCGCAGGGACTGAATCTTACCTGGGAAGTCAGGGATGGGATTTTACATCATACAGGCGATGGGCTGCCGCAAACCTTGGAAGGGCAGATCGTGAAAATTGCGGACAGGATTGCTTATATCAATCATGACATAGATGATGCTGTTCGGGCGGGTCTAATCAAGGATGAGGACTTGCCGGCTGACTGTATTGCTGTTTTGGGCGATAATAACACGAAAAGAATCAATCTTATGGTGCGTGATTTAATAGCTAACAGCTGGGAGAAGGACAGAATCCAAATGAGTCCTGAGGTTAAGCAGGCTATGGATCGTCTGCGGGAATATTTATTTGCTCATGTTTATTTTCATGAGTATGCGCTTTGTGAAGAGGAAAAGGCGATACGTCTGATTAAAGAATTATTCTGCTTTTTATTGACTCTGCCGGAATATAAAAATAAGGAACGTGATGTGTGTGATTATATTGCCGGAATGACTGACCGTTACATTTTAATCGAGTATAAACGCTATTTTTTTCCCAATACCTGGAATAAAACAGAAAAAAACAAAAGAGTGTAAGTTAAAAAGCAGGAAATTGAACTTAAATGAAGAAATTTAATACCTTAATATCTTATATTGAAGGTGAGTTTTTTTGGGCTTAAAAGTAGGGGAAGATGTTTTAGAGGAAATTCGCCAAAAGTGTGATATTGTTAATATTATATCAGAATATATTCAGTTAAAGCATACTGGAAAAAATTATCAGGGACTCTGTCCTTTTCATCATGAAAAGACACCGTCTTTTTCTGTCAATAGGGAAAAACAGCTCTTTCATTGTTTTGGCTGTAAAGCCGGAGGCAATGTTTTTAATTTTATCATGCTGATGGAAAAAACTGATTTTTTGGGTGCGGTAGAGATTTTAGCAGCTAAAGCAGGTGTAAAGCTTAATTCTGAGAAAAAAAGTGAGAAAGATATTTTTTATGAGGCTAATCTTTGGGCTAATCGGTATTACTGCAGTTTATTGCTGAAGAGCAGGAGCGGAGATGCTGCCCGTTCTTACCTGGCTAAAAGAGGTATAGATGCCAAAACGGTGGAAGCATTTCGTTTAGGCTATGCTCCGCCTGAGTGGGATAAACTGCTGAGGGCTTTGCAACAAAAGGGAGTCAAGGCGAAAGCCTTAGAAGAGGTTGGGCTGGTCATTCCCAAGAAAAACGGCGGATATTATGACCGCTTCCGCAATCGGCTGATGTTTCCTATTTTAGACCGGTACGGCAAGGTGATAGCTTTTGGCGGAAGAGTGCTGGATGATTCCCTGCCCAAATATCTTAATTCACCTGAAACAGTAACCTTTTCTAAAAGCAGGAGCCTTTACGGATTATATACTGCTTTGAAGAAAATGCGGGAAAAACGGCAGGTTTTGATGGTGGAAGGGTATTTTGATGTTATTTCACTGTATCAGGCAGGCATTGAAAATGTGGTTGCTTCGCTGGGTACGGCTCTGACGGCTGAGCATGCCAAGATTTTATCGGCTCTGGTTGATGAGGTAATCATAGCTTATGATGGTGATGCGGCCGGAGAACACGCTGCTGTTAGGGGAATGGAGATCTTAGCGAAGGCAGGCTTGACGGTAAAAATATTATCCTGGCCTTCAGGCTATGATCCTGACAGCTATGTTCAGGAACGGGGCAAGGAAGCAGTGGAGGATTTGCTGACCGAGGCTCTGCCCTGGATGGAATATAGCTTTAACCATCTTCTGACCGGTTATGAAGCGTTTGATTTGGCTAAAAAGAAAAATGTCTTTGCTGAATGTCTGATTTTATTAAAAAAAATAACCAATGTTATAGAACGCGATGAATATATTCGTCTGGCAGCTCAGAAATTGGGGTTAGCTGAAAAAGAACTGCGGCATGAATTATGGTTATCTGAAAGAAGCTCTAAGGGACAGAATAAGGAAGAAAAAATTAGGAATACTAACCATGATTGTAAAAATATTTCTTCTGCGGCGAAGGCAGAAAGAACCTTACTGTTGCTTTTAATGAAGAACAAAGATTTAATCCCTTGGTTTAGAACTAATTTAACAGAAGAAGATTTTTTAAGCGATATTTATAAGAGGATTTTTTTATTTGTAAGAGAATTAATAAATGATAATGTAGTGGATATAGAATGGGCTGAAAATTTAAACCATATAGATGATGAGCAGTTAAAAACCACAATTCTTTCTCTTTTATTAGAGGAACTGCCGGATAACAACCGTTCACCGGAAAAAATGGCGGCAGATTGTTTCTATGTCCTAAAAAAGGAGCGGCTGAAGCTATTGCTGGAAAAAAAGCAGGATGAGATTAAGTTAGCTGAGAAGAGAGGAGAAAGCATTAGGTTGTTATTGACTGATTATCAAAAATTATTACAGCAAAAAAAGGATTTAGACAGAAAGGGGGGTTGATAATGGAGAAGAAAAAAAGGAAAAAAGTACAAGCTAAGGGATCAAAGGCGAAGGATGCTGCTCTACAGGAAGAAAAAATTAAAGAGCTGATTCAAAAGGGCAAAAATCGCGGTTTGCTGACTTATGTGGAAATAATGAATACTTTAGCGCCTTTTGAGCTTTCAACTGAACGGATCGAAGAGATTTATGAGCTGTTTACGGAAATGGGCATTGAGATATTAGGCGAGCTTTCCGGTGAGCACGACAACGATGTGCATGAGATGATTATTGAGGATAAGCTTGATGAAATAGAGGAAGAGGAAATTGAGCTGGATGTCAGTATTCCTGACGGAGTAGCCATTGACGATCCGGTAAGAATGTATTTGAAGGAAATCGGCAGAATTCCGTTATTAACTCCTGAGGAAGAAGTTGAGTATGCCAAAGGAAAAGAGCAGAATGATGAATGGGCTAAACGGAAGCTGGCAGAAGCTAATTTGCGTTTAGTAGTCAGCATTGCCAAAAAATATGTAGGGCGCGGGATGCTTTTCCTTGATCTGATTCAGGAAGGAAATCTCGGTTTGATAAAAGCGGTAGAAAAGTTCGATTACCGCAAGGGATATAAGTTCAGTACCTATGCTACTTGGTGGATTCGGCAGGCAATAACCAGAGCTATTGCTGACCAGGCGAGAACTATCAGGATTCCTGTTCATATGGTGGAGACGATTAATAAATTGATTAGGGTTTCCCGCCAACTGCTGCAGGAAATGGGCCGCGAACCAACTCCGGAAGAAATCGCTAAGGAAATGGATGTCAGCAGTGAAAGAATCAGAGAAATTATGAAGATTGCCCAAGAGCCTGTTTCTCTGGAAACTCCGATTGGCGAAGAAGAGGACAGCCATTTGGGAGATTTTATTGAGGATACCGATGTTCCGGCGCCGTCAGATGCGGCTTCCTTCATGATTTTGAAGGAGCAGTTAGAGGAGGTTTTGCAGTCCTTAACTCAGCGGGAAGAGAGCGTTTTAAGACTGCGCTTTGGTCTTGATGATGGTCGGCCGCGCACTCTAGAAGAGGTAGGTCAGGAATTTGGGGTAACCAGAGAAAGAATCAGACAGATTGAAGCTAAGGCTCTGCGCAAATTGCGCCATCCAAGCCGCAGTAAAAAATTAAAGGATTTTTTAGATTAAGCTATTGACAAATTAATGTTATATGTGTATAATACTCAATGTTGGTGTTATTCCTCGGTAGCTCAGCGGTGGAGCAATCGGCTGTTAACCGATAGGCCGTAGGTTCGAATCCTACCCGGGGAGCCAAACGGGCCTATAGCTCAGCTGGTCAGAGCAACCGGCTCATAACCGGTAGGTCCCTGGTTCGAATCCAGGTGGGCCCACCAATTCATCAACATTAAAAATGGCCCCATGGTCAAGCGGTTAAGACATCGCCCTTTCACGGCGGTAACCCGGGTTCGATTCCCGGTGGGGTCACCATTTTCATATTAGGGGAATTAGCTCAGCTGGGAGAGCGCTTGCCTTACAAGCAAGATGTCAGCGGTTCGAACCCGTTATTCCCCACCATTACTAACCTTGCTGCTGTAAGGTTTTTTTTTATATAAGGAAAGGCGGAAAATGATGCTGAAAATAGGTGATTATAATACCTTAAAAATTATCAAGTCTACTGAACAGGGCTACTATTTGGAATCCTTTCTGGGTGAGATTTTATTGCCCGGTAAATATATTACTCCGGATATGGCGGTTGGCGATGAAATCACTGTCTTTATCTATCGTGATTCAGAAGACCGTTTAATAGCTACGACTGAGAAGCCTCTGGCTAAGGTGGGGGATTTTGCTTATCTAAAGGTAAAGGATATTAATCGGACTGGATTTTTCCTGGATTGGGGTCTAAGCAAGGATCTGCTTTTGCCTTATCGGGAAAAGAGAGGCCAGATGAAAAAAGGTGAAAGCTATGTGGTAAAGGTTCTGCTTGACCCTATAACGGAAAGGATAATTGCCAGTGCCAGACTGGAGCGTTATTTTGCCAATGATGACCTTGATTTGGCAGAAGGTGATGAAGCAGAAGCTCTGGTTTATCATATAAGCAATCTGGGCTATCAGGCAGTGGTTAATCAGCGTTATCAGGGACTTATTTACCGCAATCAGGTATTTACTAATCTTAAGGTCGGTGATACAGTAAAGGGGATAGTGAAAAAAATCAGAGAAGGCAATAAATTGGATATTATGCTGCCGCGCCATTTTAAAGAAGAGCGTTTAAATGCTCAGGAGGAAATTTTGCAGCTTTTAGAAAAAAATAATGGATTTTTGCCTTGGAACGATAAGACTGATCCTGAGGTTATCAAAAGAGAGCTGCAAATAAGCAAAAAAACATTTAAAAAGGTGATTGGCGGATTATATAAGCAAAGAAAGATAATAATTAAGGAAAATGGCATTTATTTTCCTGAAAATGCTGAATAATAGTATTGACTTTTGTTTAATATTAAGATATAATAACCAATGTCGGTGAGACAAGAAAGATTAATCGACATTATTCCTCGGTAGCTCAGCGGTGGAGCAATCGGCTGTTAACCGATAGGCCGTAGGTTCGAATCCTACCCGGGGAGCCATGGCCCCATGGTCAAGCGGTTAAGACATCGCCCTTTCACGGCGGTAACCCGGGTTCGATTCCCGGTGGGGTCACCATTTTCATATTAGGGGAATTAGCTCAGCTGGGAGAGCGCTTGCCTTACAAGCAAGATGTCAGCGGTTCGAACCCGTTATTCCCCACCATTATTAACCTTGCTGCTGTAAGGTTTTTTTTATTTTAGGGGTGAAGAATGATGAAATTATCTCCTCGCCTGCAAAAAATAGCTGCTTTGGTTAATTCGGCTAAGGTTGCAGATATAGGAACCGATCATGCCTTTTTACCGGTTTATCTGGCCAAGGAGCGCAGGATGGAAAAATTAATAGCGACTGATCTCAATTCCGGCCCTTTGGCTATTGCGGCAAAGCAGATTAATGACAGTGACTGCTCCGATTTGATCGAGCTGCGCCAGGGCAGCGGTCTTAGCTGTCTTATTCCGGGTGAGGTTGATGAGATCGTTATCGCCGGCATGGGAGGAGAGCTGATAGCCGATATTTTGGCTGAAGGTTTGCCGGCTGCGAAAAAATCCCGGCGTTTAATTTTGCAGCCTATGAGTAAAAGCGCTGAGCTGCGGGCTTTTCTTAATCAGCGGGGCTTTTCCCTGGTGGAAGAGGCTTTGGCAAGAGAGGATTATCATATTTATGAAATCATAGTGGCAGAATGGACAGGAAGGGCTGAGGCTTATACTGCCTTGGAAATAAAGTTCGGTCCCTGCCTGCTTTCTCAGGGCGGAGAATTATTTTACTTATTTTTAAAGCAAAAAAAGGAAAAATGCGAAAAAATATTGGCTGTTTTAGCTGATAAGGAAGGAAATAGAGTAAGAGAAGAAGAACAATTGTTAAGAAAAGAATTAGCACAGTTAAAGGAGGCAGAACAATGGTTAAAGCACAGACAATTATAACTATGATGGAACGGTTGGCTCCTAAAAAATTAGCTGAAGAGTGGGACAATGTTGGCTTGCAGTTAGGAAGTTTTCAGAATGAAGTTAATCGAGTGGTTGTGGCTTTGGATTTAACTGATGAAGTTATTGATGAAGCGATTGCTCTTGGTGCTGAGATGATAGTTACGCATCATCCTTTCTTTTTCCGTGCGATAAAGAAAATAGATTATGATACTCCGGAAGGCCGGAGAATAAAAAAGATGATTGCCAATGACCTGACTTTATATTCAGCTCATACTAATCTGGATATTGCTGAAGGCGGGGTTAATGATGTGTTGGCGGTCAAGGTCGGTTTAGAGGAAATAAGTGTTTTGCAGGAAACGGGAATTGATAAAGATGGAAATGAATACGGTTTAGGCAGAATAGGTTATTTGCCGGAGCCGCTTCCTTGTGCGGTTTTTGCTGAACAGGTGAAAGACAGTCTGGGTCTAAGCAGTGTCCGTCTGGTAGGAAGAAGAGATAAAACTATTGAAAAGGTTGCTTTATGCGGCGGCTGCGGTACCAGTCTTATTTCCCGGGCGGCTTTCTTGGGGGCTGATCTTTTGTTGACCGGAGACGTTAAATATCATGAAGCGTTGGGAGCTCTTGATTTGGGACTGAATATCATTGATGCCGGTCATGACATGACTGAGCAGCTTATTGTGCCGGTATTGGTTGATTATTTGCAAGGTGAATTGAAACAAAAGGCAGAAGTGATAGGTTTAGTGAAACAAAACGGTTCTGTTTTTCAAAATATTTAAGGGATGAGTGGCTTTGAGCCATTCATCTCTTTTTCGTTTTTTTAAGGAGGAAGAAAAATGCAGGAAATCGTAATAATGTGGCGGTTACAGGAGCTTGACCAGGAATTAGCTAAGGTCAGGAAATGCGCTCTGCAAAATGAAAAGCTTTTACATAACTTACAAAATGAAATTGATTTAGATAACCTGCGGGCTGCTTTGGAGCATAGTGAAAAGGCATTGCATAATAATAAAAAGGAGCTGCGTCTGCATGAATTGGATCTGCAGGAGGCGGAAGCGCAGAAAAAGCAGGTGCATGAGCAGATTTACGGCGGAGAAGTAAATAACAATAAGGAACTGCAAAAATTAGAGCATAAGCTGGCTGTTTTGCAGGATAAGAAGGAGAAGGAAGAAAACAGGATCTTTGAACTGCTGGAGTCCATTGAAGAGGAGGATAACAATAGGGTCATTTTAGCGGAGGAATTAGAGGAAAAGCTGCATTTATGGCAGGAGGCTGAAAAGAAATATCAGGGCTTGCAGGAAAAAATCGAAAAAAGAAAACGCTCTGTCCTTAAACAGAGGAAGGCCCTGTTAGCAGAGCTTGAGCCTAAATGGCAGAAAAAATATGAGCTTATGCAGGAAAAATTTCAGGGCACAGCGGTGGTTAAGCTGAAGGGAAATGTCTGTCAGGGCTGTCATTTACAGATGTCCAGCGGCTTTATGGCAGATATTCACAGCAGTAATAAAACAGCAGTCTGTGAAAATTGTCATCGTTTGCTGTACATTGCTGAGTAAAAAAATTCCATTTGACTTTTGCCCTGTTATGAGTTATACTAATAATCCAATGAGCAAATCGGGTGACCGCAGGTGCCTTTGGCATCTGAGGAAAGTCCGAGCTCCATAGGGCAGGGTGCTGGGTAACGCCCAGTGGGAGTAATCCTAAGGACAGTGCCACAGAAATAAACCGCCAGAGAACTCTGGTAAGGATGGAAAGGCGAGGTAAGAGCTCACCAGCAGTCAGGTGACTGACTGGCTAGGTAAACCCCACCTGGAGCAAGATCGAATAGGAGAGTATATGGGGCGGCCCGCTCTGCTCTCGGGTAAGATCGCTTGAGGTATAAGGCAACTTATATCCTAGATAGATGGTCATCATCTCGTTTGAGATACAGAACTCGGCTTATAGATTTGCTTATTGCTTTAAGGTGCAGCGATGCATCTTATTTTTTTGCAATTTTTGGGCTTAAAGCAGGGATTATTCCTTTTTTATCGAATCTTACAACAGTAAGAAGGGGGATTGAGGGGATAGATGTTTATACATAATTGTATGGAAGATATTGTACTGCAGCTTTTGGATGAAGTCCTGAAGCTGAGAAGTGATGTATGTGATTGTGAAAAGTGCAGAGCTGACATTGTAGCTATAGCTTTAAATAAATTACCTCCCCGTTATGTTGGTTCGGAGTCGGGACAAGTGTATATTAAGGCTGAGCAGTTTGACAGTCAATATCGTTCTGATATTATCTCTGCTTTGCTTGAAGGCATAAATAAAGTCAATGGCAATAAAAGACATTAGAAGGGGAAAGTGGAATGTTGCGTTATTTAACAGCAGGTGAGTCGCATGGCAAGGCTTTGACTGCTATTGTAGAAGGAATGCCAAGCGGACTTAAGATTACTGAGGAAAAGATCAATGAGCAGCTGGCCAGAAGACAGAAGGGCTATGGCCGGGGCGGAAGAATGAAGATAGAAAGAGATAAAGTTGAAATCCTTTCGGGGGTAAGGCTGGGAGAAACTCTGGGGAGTCCCATCACCTTACAGATCAAAAATAAGGACTGGGAAAACTGGCAGGAGATTATGCGGTATGAGCCGGGTAAAATTCCCGATGATAAACTGGTTTTAAAGCCGCGCCCAGGACATGCTGATTTGCCCGGCTTTATCAAATATAATCACTCTGATGTGAGAAATATCTTAGAAAGAGCCAGTGCCAGAGAAACAGCCATGCGGGTGGCGGTAGGTGCTGTGGCCAGAATATTCTTGGCTGAATTCGGCATAAAGCTTGCGAGTCGTGTAACCGGAATTGCTGAGGTCAAGGCTGAGCATGATAAGGAGCTGCCGCTTGAGGAAATAAGCAGGCTTACAGAGCAGTCAGAGGTAAGATGTCTTGATCCTGAAGCAGAGAAGCTGATGATCGAGCGGATTAAAAAAGCTCAGCAGGATGGTGACTCGCTGGGTGGCGTTTTTGAGGTTCTGGTCGATGGTCTGCCGGTGGGACTGGGCAGCTATGTGCATTGGGACAGAAGGTTGGATGCCTCTTTAGCTGAGGCGGTAATGAGCATTCAGGCGATTAAAGGCGTTGAGATTGGACAGGGCTTTACGGCGGCGGCCTCTAATGGCTCAGAGGTGCATGACCAGCTGTATTTTACGCCGGAAAAGGGAGTTTATCGTCTGACTAATAATGCCGGAGGACTGGAAGGCGGAATGACTAACGGCGAACGTCTGGTAGTCAGGGCAGCGATGAAGCCGATACCGACCTTATATCAGCCGTTGGCCTCTTTTGACCTCAGGACTAAAGAAAAATATTTTGCTTCGATAGAGAGGTCTGATGTCTGTGCGGTTCCGGCAGCGGCGGTCGTTGGCGAAGCTATGGTAGCTTCTGTTTTGGCTCAGGCTGTGCTGCAAAAGTTTGGCGGCGACAGCCTTGGTGAAATAAAGGATAATTATCAGCGTTATATTGAGAGAGGTATTTAGCTATGAATATTGTATTATTAGGCTTTATGGGCACCGGAAAAAGTACGGTGGGCAAATATTTAGCCGAAAAGCTGGGCAGAATATTTGTAGAATTGGATAAAGAAATCGAGGTAAGTGCGGGAATGTCTATTCCCGCTATTTTTAATAATTATGGTGAAGAGCATTTTCGTGATTTGGAGACTGCGGAGATAAGAAAATGGTGCAGGCAGGATAATCTGGTGATTGCGACAGGAGGTGGAGCAGTTGTGCGCTCGCAAAACAGAGCATATTTAAAGGAGAATGGTCTGCTTGTCTGTCTTAAGGCAACGCCGGAGGCTATTTTGGAGAGGATAAAATATGACCGCAATCGTCCTCTTTTAAATGTTCCCGATAAGCTGGCTAAGATTAAAGAGCTGATGGCTTTAAGAAAGCAGATTTATCAGGAGGCGGCTGATTATACGCTGGACTGCTCTGAGCTCAGTTCAATGCAGGTGGTTGAACATATTATCGGTTATGTGAGGGGATGGAATGATGGAAAAATTGCAGGTAGCACTGGGAAAAAATAGTTATTTTATTTATTTGGGTTCCGGTATTTTAAGCAGTATAGGTCAGGTTTTAAGTACATATAAAGTAAATAATAAGGTTTTGGTAGTAACCAACCCTACGGTGGGCAGCTTATACAGTGATATCGTAGCTGACAGCCTGCGGCAGGCAGGCTTTGCAGTCCAGGTTCTGGAGCTGCCTGACGGGGAAGAATTTAAAAGGCTGGACATAGCGGAAAAAATCTATCAGGCGGCAGTAGATAATAATTTGAACCGCAAGTCAACGATTATGGCTTTGGGCGGCGGTGTTATAGGCGATATGGCCGGCTTTGCCGCAGCAACGTTTATGCGGGGAGTTAATTTTGTGCAGGTGCCGACGACCTTGCTGGCACAGGTGGACAGCAGTGTGGGAGGCAAGGTGGCGGTCAATCATGCAGCGGGCAAAAATCTCATTGGCTGCTTTTATCAGCCTCTGTTTGTTTTCTCTGATATCCTTACTTTAAAAACTCTGCCGGTCAGGGAATGGAGGACAGGAATGGCTGAGGTGGTTAAGTACGGAGTGATTTGGGATAAAAACTTTTTCTCTTATCTAAATCTGCATTGTGCTGAGCTGAATAATTTTTCTGCAGAGGTTATCACGACGATTGTGCGCACTTCCTGCGGCATCAAGGCTCAGGTGGTGGAAAAGGATGAGAAGGAGGATAATTTAAGAGCTATCCTGAATTACGGCCATACAGTCGGTCATGGAGTGGAAAATCTGACTAATTACAGCGTTTACACGCATGGAGAAGCAGTGGCTATCGGCATGGTTTCAGCAGCTCTTATAGCTTGTGAAATGGGACTTTTGCCTGAGACGGAGACGGAAAAGATCAAGGAGCTTCTCTTGAAGGTAGGCTTGGCTATTGCTTTGCCTGAGCTTGATTTGGCTAAGCTGATTAAGGCTTTGTACCATGATAAGAAGGTCGTTTCCGATAAGCTGCGCTTTGTTTTGCCGGTAGAGATAGGGAAAGTGATTATTAGTGATGAAGTAAGTGAAGACCTGCTGGAAAGGGTTTTGCAAAAACAGATGAGAGGGTGAGTTTATTTTGTTGGAAAATGCCCAGTTGGAAAAGGTTTTGACGGTTGCTTTACAGCATGGCGGCGATTATGCTGATATTTATCTGGAGAAAAAAAGGATAAATGGGATTATAGGCGAGGAAAATAAAATTGAGAAGGTCTTGACCGGAGAGGAAGCCGGAGCCGGAATAAGGATCGTTTCCGGAGAAAAGACTTCTTTTGCTAAAACCAACGATATTTCCTTAGCCGGTCTCCTTAAAGCGGCTGATATTGCCAGCCGCGGGGTTAAGGCCGATGTCTTTGCTCAGGATATAAAGCTGGAATCTTTGCAGAAGGCTTCCTTTTTGGTTGAGAAAAGACCTGATGAATTGGCTTTAAGCAGTAAGGCTGATTGGGTAAAAACGGCTAATCAGGCAGCCCGCTCACTGGATAAACGCATTAAGCAGGTCTCAGTCGTTTATTCTGATGTGGAAAAGCAGGTTACGTATGCCAACAGCTTCGGTGAATTTAAGGGTGAGGACAGGATCAAAACCAGGTTTTCGGTTTCAGCTATTGCCAAGGATGAAAAGCAGGTGCAGACCGGCTATGATGTTATCGGCGGTTCAATCGGTTTAGAGCTTTATGCTAAGGAGGACGTGGCTGCCGTAGCCGCCAGTGCAGGCAGCAAAGCCTTAAACCTGCTTACGGCTAAGGAGGCTCCGGCCGGCATGATGCCGATAGTCATTTCCGGTACAGCCGGAGGCACGATGATTCACGAGGCCTGCGGTCATGGTCTGGAGGCTGATTTAGTGCAGAAGGGTGTTTCGGTTTATGCCGGCAAGAAGGGTGAGAAGGTAGCCTCTTCTTTAGTTACGGTGGTTGATGACGGCAGAATGCAGGGGCATTACGGCTCTTCGCTTTATGATGATGAGGGAGCAGCTACCCGTAAAAATGTGCTGATTAAGGATGGGGTGCTGCAGGGCTATCTTTATGACCGCATTACAGCCGGAAAGGACGGAGCAGAGCTTACCGGCAACGGCAGGAGGGAATCCTACAGCTGCCGGCCTTTGCCGCGGATGACCAACACCTATATAGCTAAAGGCAGCTCTGAGCCGGAGGAGATAGTGCGTGCGGCGGATAAAGGGCTGTTTGTCAAAAGAATGGGCGGCGGTCAGGTCAATACTGCCACCGGTGACTATGTTTTTGATGTCAGTGAAGGCTATCTGATTGAGGACGGCAAGGTAACCTGCCCGGTAAGAGGTGCTACCTTAACCGGCAATGGTCCTGAAACCCTGAAGCTGGTGGAAATGGTAGGCAATGATGTGGGCTTTACTACCGGTGTCTGCGGCAAGGATGGTCAGGGAGTGCCGGTTACCAGCGGTCAGCCGACTATTTTATTAAAGGAGCTTTTGGTAGGCGGTTCAGCTATCCAGGGAGAGATTAAGAGAAAGTAGAGGTGAGAAGATGGAACTTTTAGCTTGGGCAGCAAAAGCTGTAGAAGAGGCACAGTATTTGGGCAGTGAACAGTCAGAAGCCTATATCATGCGGGCAGATGGCTTGGATATAGAGGTGCGTGACGGTGAAGTGGAAAATCTGGACTTGACCGAAACGCTGGGTCTTGGTTTAAAGACGATAAAGAATGGGCATTTGGGCTTTGCTTATACTTCTTTGTTGGAGGATGGTTCTTTGCGGAGTCTGGCTGCCAGTGCTCTGGCCAATGGCGAGCTTACCTCGCCTGATGAGTGTTATGCTCTGCCGGAGAAGCAGGAAGCAGCAGACGGTCTGGAGCTTGCTGACCCTGAAATCATCAATCTGCCGGTGGAGGAGAAGATAGCTCTTGCCTGTCAGGCAGAGAAGGCGGCTAAAGACTTTGATAAAAGGATAACTAATGTCAGGGCAGCGTCCTATGGTGATGCTGACTGTACGGTGGGGATAGTTAATTCCAGGGGATTTTCTCAGGAATACCGGTCTGTTTACTGCGGAGCCTCTATTTCTTTAATAGCAGAGGATAATGAGGTACAGACAGGAAGCAGCTATCAGCTGACCAGAAAATATCATGATTTAGAGGCAGCGAGAATTGGCCGGGAGGCTGCCGGCCGGGCGGTGGAAAAGCTGGGTGCCGGCAGAATGGACAGCTGTGAGGCTCCGGTCATTTTAGACCCCCGCGTTGGCGTGAGCTTCTTAAGACTTATTTTGCCGTCTCTTACTGGTGAGGCTGTGCAGAAGGGAAAATCACTTTTTCAGAATAAAGACAAGGTCGCTTCTGAGCTGGTAACTCTGGTTGATGACGGACTGTTAGCCGGAGGTCTGGGAACGGCTCCCTTTGATGACGAAGGGGTCAGGCAGAGCAGGAAGGTATTAGTGAACTGCGGCAGCTTAGAGCAGCTTCTGCATAATACTTATTCAGCGAAAAAAGCGGGCACTGTTTCTACCGGCAATGCCAGCCGCGGCTCATATAAGGGACTGCCGGGAATTTCAGCTGCTAATTTTTTTCTGAATCCGGGCAAGACAAGTGCTGAGGAGATAGTTGCTTCGGTTAAACATGGCTTTTATGTTACTGAGGTCATGGGACTGCATACAGCCAATCCTATTTCCGGAGAATTTTCTTTAGGGGCGTGCGGCTTTTTAATTGAAAACGGGAAAAAGGCAAGACCGGTCAAGGGAGTAGCTATTGCGGGAAATTTGCAGGATTTATTAAATAATATTGATCTGGTAGGGTCTGATTTATGCTTTTACGGTTCAGTAGGGGCACCTACTGTCAGAATCAAGAAAATGACTATTGCCGGATAAAAGGAGAACGATGATGAAGAAGATTTTAGTATTGCATGGACCTAATCTGAATCTGCTGGGCCGGAGAGAACCGGAAATCTACGGCAGGACTACGCTTGATGATATTAACAGGATGATTTCCGCTTTAGCAGAAGAGCTGGGGGTAAGTGTAGAATTTATGCAGTCTAATCATGAGGGCGATTTGATAGATAAGATTCAGGAAACTGATGCGGCGGCTCTCTTGCTTAATCCCGGAGCCTTTACTCATTACAGCTATGCTCTGCGTGATGCGATTGCCGGAGTTGAGCTGCCGACTGTTGAGGTTCATCTTTCCAATATTCATAAGAGAGAAGAATTTCGCCATCAGTCGGTAATTGCTCCGGTTGCTTTAGGACAGATAGCCGGTTTTGGAGCGGAAAGCTATCTTTTAGGACTGCGTGCCTTAGCTGGCTTTGTGAAGGAAGGGTAGATTATGCAGAGCGCAAGATTGGATAAATTGAGAAAGCTGCTTGAAAGCAGAGATTTAGATGCGGCTTTAATAACTGATGCTAAAAACAGGCGTTATTTCAGCGGCTTTACCGGTTCGGCTGGAGTTCTGCTGATAACTAAAGACCGGGCCCTGCTGCTTACTGATTTTCGCTACTTGGAGCAGGCAGCCAGTCAGGCTGAGCTGTTTGAGATAGTTGACTGTACACCTAATAATAAGCTGCTTGATTTATTTCAGGAGTTAAAAATTAAAAATCTGGGCTTTGAAAACCGGGTAATGACGGTACAGGAATATCAGGAGCTGCAAAATGAGGGAACAGTCTTTATCAGTCTGAACGATGAATTGGACAAAATGCGCTGGATCAAGGATGAAAAGGAGCTTGCCTGTATCAGACAGGCTGCTTCTATTGCCGACCAGGCCTTCAGCCATATTCTTAAGTTTCTGAAGGTTGGCCTGACTGAGCAGGAGGTAGCTTTAGAGCTGGAATATACCATGAAAAAGGCCGGAGCAGAGGATTTGTCCTTTGCCTCTATCGTGGCTGCCGGTGAGCATTCTTCCCTGCCTCATGCAAGACCGGGAAAGAGGAAGATTGCCTATGGTGATTTTGTCAAGATGGACTTTGGGGCTTTGTACCAGGGCTACTGCTCTGATATGACCAGAACGGTAGTTATGGGTCAGGCAAGCGACCGGCAGAAGGAAATTTATAATCTGGTTCTGACCGCGCAGAAGGCAGCTCTTGACCTGCTGAAGCCGGGAATGATGACTGATAAGGTTGATTCGGCTGCCCGAACGATAATTGCTGAAAACGGTTATGGGGAGTATTTCGGGCATGGTCTGGGGCATTCGCTGGGACTTTTTATTCATGAGGAGCCGCGCTTGTCGCCCAGTTGTCAGGTTTTGATTCAGCCGGGAATGCTGTTTACTGTGGAGCCGGGCATCTATCTGCCCGGATTTGGCGGAGTGAGAATTGAGGATCTGGTTTTGGTAACTGACAGCGGAATAGATAATTTGACATCTTCGCCTAAAGAACTGATAGTTTTGGCTTAATTATTAAAACAAATAAGAAGGAAAAAATGAAATAGAAGTGGAATATAAAACAAAGAAATTGTAGAAAAACAGGGAGGAAAAAGAATGCTTGCAACAAGTGATTTTAAAACAGGGGTAACGGTAGAAATCGATAAAGAGGTTTTTACTATTATTGATTTCCAGCATGTAAAACCGGGAAAAGGTGCAGCTTTTGTACGGACTAAATTGAAAAATGCCAAAACCGGCAATGTAATTGAAAAAACCTTCAGAGCAGGTGAAAAATTGCCTAAAGCTCATATAGACCGCAGAACTATGCAGTATTTGTATTATACTGGCGATGACTATATGGTAATGGATACTGAAACCTTTGATCAAATCGGCTTAACAGAAGCTCAAATCGGTGATGCTAAGAAATTTTTGAAGGAAAATATGGAGCTTTCAGTAGCTTTTTATCAAGGACAGCCAATCGGAGTGGAAGTACCTTTCTTTGTTGAGCTTGAGGTTACTGAAACAGAACCGGGAATTAAGGGAGATACTGCTTCCGGCGGTTCTAAACCGGCAACTCTGGAAACCGGTGCAGTGGTACAGGTTCCTTTCTTCATTAACGTAGGTGATGTTTTGCGCATCGATACCAGAACAGGAACATATATGGAAAGAGCGTAATTCAATGGGAGTTCGTGAGGTAGAGCAGTATTTTCAGGCTAAACAGGCTGAAAAAGAGATTATTTTTCTGGAAAAGAGCAGTGCGACTGTTGCTTTAGCAGCGGAGGCGCTGGGGGTTGAGCCGGAGAGGATTGCTAAAACTCTGGCTTTTACTCTGAAGGATAATCGCGATTTGGTCGTGGTTGCCTGCGGAACTGCTAAGATAGACAATAAGAAGTTTAAGGAATGCTTTGGCTGCAAGGCGAAAATGATGAGCCTGGAGGATACGCTGCTGAAGACCGGCCATCCGGTAGGCGGTGTTTGTCCTTTCGGTCTGCCTGAGGGAGTGGAGATATATGCTGATGTATCGCTTCAGCGGTTCGACTGTTTTTATCCGGCTGCCGGAGGAACGAATACAGCGGTGAAGATGACTCCTGATGAGCTGATAGAATTGACCGGAGCCAAGTGGGTCGATATTTGTAAGGAATAAAGGAAGTGAGCTTGATGGCTTTAATAATCTGTACTCAATGCTATGACAGGGATAAATCGCTGAGTTATCTGATTCCCGGTGAACCGGATGAAAAAGGCAGAACTACTCACACCTGTCAAGTATGCGGTCATAAAGAAGTGACGATTGAACAATCAGCTGTAGGCACAGATATTGATTATGATGATGAGGATTAAATTTTAATTGGATAGTTATTTAGAGCCCGGTGGAAATTTATTTCCTGCCGGGCTTTTTAATCTTTTTTTCTTTGCTGGTATTCGGTGAGGAAGCTTTCCAGCTTATGCATGGTTTCATCACTGAGATAATGCTCTATTTTACAGGCATCATCGGCAGCCGTAGTCGGAGAAACTTTCAGGATGTCAGTTAAAAAAAACTGTAATAGTGTATGTCTTTTAATTATCTCTAAAGCCTTGCTGCGTCCTAAAGCAGTCAGTCTGATATCGCCGTAGCTTTCCTGGTCAACATAAGAAAGCTTTTTCAGATTCTGCACAGCCTTGTTAATGCTGGGGCGGGATACGCCATGCTTTTTGGCAACATCAATTGAACGCACTTTTCCGTATTCCTGTTCTAAGTGAAAAATGGTTTCTAAATAATCTTCTGCTGATTGGCCTACTTTTTTCATGCTTTATCCTCTCTTTATGCTTATCTCTTTATTATAACAAAAAATAAAAAATTTAACTAGTATTAATTATCTCTATTCAAATGCTGCTGTTTTATGTTATACTGAAAACAAAGGGGGGATGTAAATGAACAGTTGTACAGTGGAATATCTGAAATTCAATGAGCGGAGTGCAGCAGAGCAGAATTGTTTTTTATGGTTGTATCTTTTATATCTGCATAATGAAAATACTTTGCAGCATAGAAATCTTTTATCTAAAACCCAGATTGACTATTTGACCAGGCTGGGAAACAGAGAATTTTTTGAAAGTACGGTGAGAAAATATTTATTTGAGCGCAGTTCTGAGGCTGCCTGTGCCTTGTTTATTATTGATGTGGATGATTTTAAGAAGGTCAATGATACCTATGGCCATTTAACCGGTGACAAGGTTTTGATTAATATCGCAAAAATTTTAAAAAATTCTTTTGTCAAAGGTGATGCTGTAAGCCGTATTGGCGGAGATGAATTTGTTGCTTTTATGAAAAACGTTGATTCTAAGGAGGCTTTGCTGGAAAAGACCCAGTTGATTTGTGATTTAGTAAATAAATGCTCTGATTTTCCGGTTTCAGTGAGCATAGGGATTCATTTGCTGCAGGATAAACAAATGAATTTTGAAGAGCTGTTCAAAAAGGCTGATATTGCTTTATATCAGGCTAAGCTTAACGGGAAGAACAGCTTTCATCTTTATCGGGAAACAGATAATCCGGAAAAAGGAAAAATATGTTATTGTTTGGAAAAGCCGCCCTTGCTTACTGTTTTGCACGAAGAGATAATTCTACGTCTGAGTAAGGATAAATTGGAATCAGGTTTTATGTTATTTATTGCTGCTGTAATTTTTTCATTTATAGTTTTTTTAGGCGTGAGGATGATTGGCTATGGAAATTAAGGCGGATTTTTTTATATTATCCTTGACAAATAAAGTATTTGTGCTATACTTATATCAGAAAAGTTAGTCTTGGAAAACAAAAAAGGAGGGAAAATTATGCCGCTTACTATGTTGAATCCGGGGGAAGAACGTTTGATTAAAAAGATTGTTGGGAGAGATGAAACTAAAAAATTTCTAGAAAATCTTGGCTGCATTATCGGGACCAAGGTAGAAATAGTTTCCGGGACAATGGGCAATATCATTGTTAAAATACGCGGTGCAAGACTGGCATTAGATCGTGATTTGGCTAAGAGGATTTTGGTATAGGAGGGTAATGATGGGCGAAATACAGGAAAGAAGCTTAAGGGATTTAAAATGCGGGGAATCCGGTATTGTAAAAAAAGTAAATATAACCGGAGCCCTGAAAAGAAGGATAATGGATATGGGAATTACTCCCGGCATTGAAGTCAAGCTGCGCAAGGTTGCGCCTTTGGGGGATCCTCTGGAGGTCGTTGTTCGCGGCTATGAGCTGTCAATAAGAAAAAGTGAAGCTGAATTTATTTTGCTGAAGTAAAATTTTTTTGCTTCTTAAGTTAGCTTCAGATAACAAAAAGGAGGGGTTTAATTGATTAGAATTGCGTTGGTCGGTAACCCTAACTGCGGGAAAACCACAGTTTTTAATGAATTGACCGGGTCTTCCCAATATGTTGGAAACTGGCCGGGGGTTACAGTTGAGAAAAAAGCAGGTAAATTACGCAAATACAAATCAAAAGCTGAAGTCGTTGATTTACCGGGAATTTATTCCTTATCACCTTACAGCTTAGAAGAAGTAGTTGCCAGAGATTTTTTAGTCCAAGAACAGCCGGAGGTTATTCTGAATGTAGTTGATGCTTCTAATTTAGAGAGAAATTTATATTTGACGCATCAGCTTTTGGAAACCGGTATCCCGGTAGTTATTGCCCTGAATATGATGGACGTTATAAAAAAACGGGGCGAAGAGATTAAAATAGAGGAATTATCTAAAAAGCTGAAGATACCGGTTGTGCCTATCTGTGCTTTAAAAAATGAAGGCTTTGACGAGTTAGTGAAGACTGTTTTGCAGCTGGGAGAGAAAGCCGAGGATGGAAGTCCAATATTATTTACCGCTGCTTTGGAGAATACTGTTGAAAATATTGCTGCTGAATTGAGCAATGTTAATTTGACAGGAGATAAAAGATGGTTTGCGATCAAGCTTTTAGAAAATGATTCTGAAATTGTGAAGAAATTATTTTTAAATTCAGATTTGAGTGAAAAAATTGCTGATTATCGTTTACATTTAGAAAATCTTTTTGATGATGATATTGAAAGCATCATTGCTAATGAAAGATACGAATTTATGACTAATTTATGTCAGGCCGTGAAAAGCAAAAGCAGCAAAGAAAAATTGACGGTTTCAGATAAGATCGATAAGATAGTGACTAATCGTTTTCTTGCTTTACCGATTTTCTTTTGTGTGATGAGCTTTATTTACTGGATAACTATTACCAGTGTGGGAGACATGACTATCGGCTGGGTAGAAGGCATTTTTGAATGGCTCAGCGGGGCTGCGGAGGGAATTTTAACTTCGCTTAATGCTGCTGAATGGATTCATAGTTTTGTTCTTGATGGAGTTTTAGCCGGTCTTGGTACTATCTTTTCCTTTGTACCGCAGTTAATGCTTTTGTATTTATTCATAGGTTTATTGGAAGACTGCGGCTATATGGCTCGGGTAGCTTTTATTATGGACAGGATGTTCAGACGCTTTGGCTTATCCGGAAAATCATTTATTCCTATGCTTATTGGTTCCGGTTGTTCTGTGCCTGCGATTATGGCTTCCAGAACGATTGAAAATGATAAAGACCGCAAAATGACTATCATGCTGACTCCGTTTATTCCCTGCGGGGCGAAGCTGCCTGTGTTTGCTTTATTTATAGCGGCTTTCTTTCCAGATAATCCTTGGGCAGGAGCTTCTATGTATTTGATTGGCATAGGTATGGTTATTTTATCAGGCATTATCCTGAAAGCAGTTCTTTTTAAAGGGGAAACAGCTCCTTTTGTTATGGAGCTGCCGGAATACCGTCTGCCTCGTCTTAAAGGCGTTTGCATTCAAATGTGGGAACGTGCCAAAGCCTTTATTGTTAAAGCAGGAACGGTAATGTTTTTAGCGGTGGCTTTAGTCTGGTTTTTACAAACCTTTGATTTTTCCTTTAACATGGTAGAGTCTGAGGAAAGCATCTTAGCTTCTCTGGGAAGAATGCTGGCTCCGTTGTTTGCTCCTTTAGGCTTTGGCAATTGGCAGTCTGCGGTTGCCTGTGTTACCGGCCTTTTGGCTAAGGAAGCAGTGGTATCAACCTTTGGTGTTCTGGTTGGTTTAGGTGAAGTAGGGGAAACTGATGCCGGTCTGATTTCCCAAATGCCTGTTTTATTTAACTCTGCTGCGGCTTACGCTTTTATGGTATTTACTCTTTTATCAGCTCCTTGTGCTGCGGCAATCGGTGCGATGAAAAAGGAATTCGGCACCTGGCGTTGGACTTTGCTGGCTATTTGCTATCAAACCGGTCTTGCCTGGCTGGTTGCTTTGGTTATCTATCAGGCAGCCTGCGGCAATATTGTCAATTTGATTTTGGGCGGTATTATCCTGGCAGTTGTAATTGCTGTTTTGCTTAAGTTTATTCGTGATACTAAATCCGGCAGCTGCACTCATGGCTGCAGTGGCTGTAATGGAAAGTGTACCTCTTAAAATGCTGAAAAATATTATTTCATCAGGCAAAATAAATTATTTTTTGAGTCAGGTAAATGATGTGCGGTATATACCGGGAAGAATAAGGTTTTATATTCGCAATTTAATTAATAATTCTCAGTTGGAAAAGGAGATCGTTAATTACCTGTCAGGTTTATCTGAATTAAAAAATTTTACGGTCAACATAGTTACCGGTTCAATTCTTATTGAATATGATCCGGCTTCAATTCGGGCTAATGGTGATTTAGCCCGAATTGAAAAAATATTAGCCAGAAGATATGGAAGGAGATAAAAAAATGACTTATGGTTGCGGATTAGCTTTAGGGATGGCTTTAGGCAAGCAGCTGCATGAATTGTTTTGGAAGGGGATTTCTTTGCCCAGATTTTCTGCTTGTCCTTTAATGAAGAGAAATGGTATTTCTTCATTTGAATATCAGTTAAAGAGATTGATCGCTTATGTTAATAATCTGGTTTATCGTTTGACGAGCGGAATATTTTCTTTTAATACGCTTGTTGCCGCTGTTTTGTTTATTCAGGGGCTGAGAAAAGTAATTTTTCAGCAGGAAGTTCCTTCAGGACCTCAGATGATTTGGTGGTCATTGAGGCTATTGAAGGGTGGCTGTTAAAATTGCCATTGTTCTATCTTAAGCATAAGCTTAATAAGACTATCCTGCCTAAAGAAAGAATTACTTATTGCAGCAGACTGAGAGCACTTCCATCGGTGCGCAGTGCTTTTATTAATGCGGAAAATGAGTTGCTGCTTCATTATGACAATGCGGCTGCTTCGGCTTTGATAATCAGACATTTAAAAAAATTAAAGAATTTTAAATTGGCTGATGAAAATGAAAGAATGATTGCTGAGTATAAAAAGAATGCAGTTATATCTCTGGCTTCTTTTGCTGTTTTACAGTTTTTAAAAAAACAGTTTCCAGCAGTTTTTCTCTCCCTCGTTCCTTTGCGCAAGGCGTTAGTTTTATTTATTGCCAGAAAGATAATCGCTGATGGCATAAAGGGAGCTTGGAATAAGAAAAGTCCTAACGCTGATTCCTTGACGGCAACTGCTGTTCTAGCCTCGATTTTGGGCAATAAGCCGGAATCAAGTCTTACTTTGCTGGCTTTATCCAATTTTGCGGAAATGCTGACTCTTGGTGCAGCAGAAAAGGCCAGAAAGCACATTTCCAGCCTGCTTAGCTTGGATGAACAGTTTGTTTGGAAGGTAGATGCCTTAGGCCGGGAAAGCCGGGTCAGGTTAGAAGAGGTTAAAAAGGGTGACAAGCTGGCTGTTCATCTGGGAGAAAAAATCTGTGTAGACGGAGTAATCAATTTTGGTACTGCGGCTATTGATCAGTCTTCGATTACGGGAGAATCTATTCTGGTCGTTAAGGATACCGGTTCTTTAGTTTATGCTGGAACTGTTGTGCAGAGCGGCCAGATTGAAGTGATAGTTGAAAAGGTGGGAAATGATACGTCTATCTCTCAAATACTTCATCTGGTTGAAGAAGCTCAGACGAGAAAAGCACCGGTGCAGAATTTTGCCGATAAAATGGCAAATATGCTGATTCCTTTATCCTTTATTTCTGCCTTACTGGTTTATGGGGTAACCAGAGATTGGCAAAGAGTATTAAATATGCTTTTTATTGATTTTTCCTGCGGCTTAAAGCTGTCTACGGCTACTGCTATCTCAGCAGCAATTGGCGTAGCGGCTAAAAAGGGAATTTTGATTAAGGGCGGAAATTATATTGAATCTTTGGCTAATGTTGATACTGTGCTTTTAGATAAAACTGGCACGATTACAGTTGGCATGCCGCAGATCTTTCAGGTTATTACTTATCAGGATGTAAGTGAGAAGGAACTGCTTTTATTGGCGGCTTCGGCGGAAATGCATTCTATGCATCCTCTGGCTCTGGCTATTCAGGATTATGTAAAAAATGCAGACTGGGAAGTACCGCAGCACAGCTATGCCAAAACGATCGTTGCCCGCGGAATGATGGCTGAGGTGTTATCTAATGATGAGGTTCAGGGCGGCGAAATACTTGTTGGCAGCAAGCGCTTTTTATGTGAACATGGTATAGAGCTTGTCAGTGATGCCGAGGAGGATACTCCTGGAATCAACAAGATCTACATAGCTCGTGACAATAATTTAATTGGTCAGATTTATATAACTGATGTTATTCGGCCAACGATGAAAAGAACTATTAATCAATTAAGGCGGCAGGGAATCGATGAGATTATTATGCTGACCGGAGATGAGGAAAAGATAGCCAGTCATGTTGCTGTTAATCTGGGCTTGGACGGCTACCATGCCGAGCTGCTGCCGCAGGATAAAGCCGGACTGATCAATAAAATGCAGAATAAGCATCGCATTTTGATGGTGGGTGATGGAATCAATGATGCACCGGCTTTGGCCTTTGCTGATGTTGGGGTGGCTATGGGAGGCAGACGAACCGATATAGCGGTAGCCTCTTCGGCCATAACTATTAATTCGGATGATCCATTAAAGCTGTCTGAGGCTATTTGCTTGGGACGACAGACGATGCATCTGGTGCAGCAGAATTTTACTGCGACCTTGACGATCAATAGTATAGCTATGCTGTTGGGGGCTTTGGGAAAAATAAATCCGCTTGTAGCGGCTTTGATTCATAATGCAGCAACGATTGGGGTGGTGCTTAACAGCACCAGATTATTGCTGCCGAAGAAATTGGGCTGTTATGATATTCCATTTAGATTAAAGGAGGTGAGTTAGGATGTTTGGTGAAAGAAACTTTTTGATTGGCTTGGCAGTAGGGGCGGTTGCCGGAATTCTTGGTTATAAGATTTTTAATGAGAATGGC
>JBJDXG010000035.1:0-1595 GCA_051866555.1 bacterium
CAAAGCATCAACCGCTGTTTCTCCAGGCTCTGCTACCACAAGAACATAATCAGCTTCTGCAAATATATCGCTTTGGTTTAAGGACGCTTCAATAATTAAATTATTATGGTTTTGGTTCTCGGCAATGCAATTATCATGGGCTTCCAAATATACTCCGCCATCCATGACCGCTGCTAAATTTTTAGCAACTAAGCTTTTGCCTGTTTTATCTGCTCCGCTGGTAACCACGATTATCATCAAATCACTCCCTATTTAAAAAGGCTGCTGCTAAAAGCAACAGCCTTTACTTATTTATTTTGCTGATTCTAATTTAGCAATTATTTTTTCTACAATATATTTATAATCCTCATGTAAATCTGTATAGATTTCTACCCTTCCTTCATCAGACAGCTCCACAAATTCAGGATCCAAAGGAATCTTGCCTAATAAATCTATACCCATTTCTTTTGCTGCTTCTTCACTATTGCTCTTTTTGCCAAAAATCTTGAATTCTTTCCGACATTCAGGACAGATAATACTGCTCATATTTTCTATCAAGCCTAATACAGGTGCTTTCATAGCCTCTGTCATTTTTACTGCTTTCTTGACAATCATCTTTACTAAATCTTGTGGTGAAGAAACTATAACAATACCGTCTACCGGAATAGATTGCAAAACAGTTAATGGTACATCTCCAGTTCCCGGCGGAAGGTCAACTAACAAATAATCCAGTTCTCCCCAAATAACATCGGTCCAGAATTTTTCTACCATGCCGGCAATCATTGGGCCACGCCAAATTACAGGATCGTCTTCATTTTCTACCAATAGGTTCAAAGACATTACCTGAATATCCTTCACTGTTGGTACCGGAAATAAACCAAGTTCAGAAGCCAGAGCTTTTTTCTTCAAACCAAATACTTTCGGAATACTAGGTCCAGTAATATCTGCGTCCATGATTCCTACTCTATAACCCATATCCTTAAGATAAATAGCCAATAAGCTGGTAACAGAGGATTTCCCAACTCCGCCTTTACCGCTCATAACTGCTATAACTTTTCTTATACGAGTTAATTCATTGGTCTGTTTTTTACTAGGACAAGAGCTTCCATCGCAGCTTCCTTTTTCTTTACAACTTCCACAAGCATCACTCATGATTTTTCCTCCTCATTATTATTACATATGCTCATTAACAGTGTACTGCTCTTTTTACTATTTGTCAAACAAATCAAGAATATTGCAAAAATTTTATATAAAAAAAATCCGATTTTAACAAATCGGATTTAAAAATCTAACTTATCTTTTTCAATAAATTATAGATGGTGGATCATCGGAGACTCGAACTCCGGGCATTCTGATTAAGAGTCAGACGCTCTACCAACTGAGCTAATGATCCACAACCAACGATAATTATTATACTATAAATAAAAGAATAAAACAAATCAATATTTGCTCAAAAACCATTGTTTTTCCGCAATATTCATAATTAACAAAGATAAGATTAATCTTCTTTAAAAATACCCAGCTCATCTAAATCCTGCTCTGTCAGAGTTTCTTTTTCCAATAAAACAGAAACCAATCGCTCAAGCTTAGCGAAATTATTAGCCAATAAATCATCA
>JBJDXG010000036.1:0-1589 GCA_051866555.1 bacterium
GAACTCGCGACCCTCGCCTTGGCAAGGCGATGCTCTACCCCTGAGCCATTTCCGCATATTTTTTAACTGGTGCCTCAGGGCGGAATCGAACCGCCCACACGAGGATTTTCAGTCCTCTGCTCTACCGACTGAGCTACCGAGGCCCACTTTTCAGCATGAGCATAAATGGCGACCCAGAAGGGACTCGAACCCTCGACCTCTAGCGTGACAGGCTAGCGCTCTAACCAGCTGAGCTACTGGGCCATATGGTGGGGAATAACGGGATCGAACCGCTGACATCTTGCTTGTAAGGCAAGCGCTCTCCCAGCTGAGCTAATTCCCCAACTTGACCGCCACCTCTCGGTGACAATAGATAGTATATCGCAAACTGAGATAATAGTCAAGATTTTTTTTGCTTATTTTTGAAGATTACAGCTATAATTCTCTGTATATCTCCTTTTTATGCTGCTATACTATAACTATTGATTTATTTACAGCCGCAATGAAGTCAAATTTGCAGCTTTTCCTTTAAATCATCTAACTGTTTGACTGTGCCCAAAACCAGAAGATCATCACCGGCATTAAGCACTTCCTCTGCTGCCGGATTATTAATGATTACTCCCTGACGGATAATGCAGATGATAAGACACCCGGTATCCTTTTTAATATTAGAGTCCTTAATATTTTTCCCAATCAAATTAGAATGATTAGGAATTTTTATTTCTTCAATGCCAAAACGCTTTTCCCGTCCGATAAGCACTCTTTCTAAAAAGTCAGTCGTTAAGGGATTGAGCATCATTGAAGCAATCTGAGCCCCGCCAATAGCCGCAGGAAGAATAACTCTGTCCGCTCCTGCTATTTTCAGCTTGCTTTCCGACTCTTTAAAGATAGCTCTGGCTACTATGAAGAGCTTAGTATTTAATTCTCTGGCGGTTAAGGTTACAAACACATTTTCCGCATCGCTGCTTAAAGTAGCAATCAAACCATAAGCCTGCTTAATACCGGCCTTCTGCAAAATTTCATCCTTGGTAGCATCGCCTTTCATGACTAAACAGTCCTGCTGGCGGTATTGCTCTATTATTTTCTCATCCTTATCAATAATCACAAAATCAACATTTTCTCTCTTCAATATATCGGCTACATTTTCCCCGATTTTCCCTGCGCCGCACAGGACTATATGATTTTTCAGACTCTCTATCTTTTTTTCCATATTACTTCTCCCCAATACCTCGTTCAGCTTGCCTTCCACAATAAATCCGATGCACAATGCCATCAACTGAGCAATAACCCCTACGCCAAAAACGATCAGCAGCAGGTTAAAATAACGCCCGGCAATTGTTTTAGGAATAACATCGCCGTAGCCTACTGTCGAAAGCGTAGTAAAGGTCAGCCAGGCAGCATCAAGAAAGGTACACTTCTCTAAAAGCATAAAGCCTATAATGCCCCCGACGCTGATTAAAATAAAGGCTCCTATGCTTATCTTAAGCATCTTAATAGATCTCACTGTAAACTAATCCCCTCCTGCAAATATAAAAAAACCGCATAAGCGGTTTTCTTATATTTTACGGCTGCCCGGCTTTACTACAGGTATTCCCTGCTTGCAAAGCGGA
>JBJDXG010000037.1:0-6817 GCA_051866555.1 bacterium
CACTTGCCTAAAACGCAGGCAGGCAAAGCCTTTTCATACAAAACAGACGACAAATCACGCAGCAGAAGAAGCTTTTTCGTTGCCAGCTCCCTTATTTCCCACTGAGCATTCAGACAAATGCGGTCAGCCAGCATGGAAATATCGGCTCTGGCATTGCTGGAAATAACCAGCTTGATCTGGTCACAGTTTAAAAGAAAATAAAAGGCTGCTGCCTGTCCATACTTATCCAAAAGATAATCCCGGAATTCCTTAAATTCCTCCGCCAGCTGCCTAAACTCAGGCTCAAACGATGAATTTACAATAGTAGGCGGCAGCTTTACCCTTAAATCCTGCCTTAAAACAGTAAGCAGGCTCTCCCGATAATTTTTAGTCAGCCGGTGTCTTAACTGCTGATGATAAGTAACCAGGCTGCACATCATGCCAAAGGTCGTCCTTGCCTGCTCTGCTATACTGTCATGGCCGTAATTCAGCACTCTCTCTGCTACCTTCCGAGCCTCCTCCTCAGCCTTATCGCCCCAAACAATAAGACGGTCTGCCGGAGACTCTCCCAGCGTACTCGTTAAGGCTCCCAAGCCAACTTTCAAATCAAGCTTAGAGAATTTATCCAATAAAACAACATCATTCTCTTCCGTAATCCGGCTGAAATAAGGCCGGTAAAATTCCTCCGCCTCATACCCCGTCTCAGCAGCAGCCGGAGTAAAGAAAGGTCGCAATGACTCAGGAAAGTAATTCAGCAAATCATGAGCCAAGGGCAAAAACAGCTTGCCATAGTAAGGATTAAAAAACAAGTCAAACAAATCAAGCAGCTTGTCCCCCGATAAAGCTACGCAGACATTAGTTGTAACCGCCAGCGGCAGAATATACCGGGCATCCTCAATAGGTATTCCATAACGGTAATTTTCCGGTTTCGGCCTGCCGGAAAAAGAGCCTTCCTTCAAGGCTGACATCGCAGTATACAGAGAAAAGCTTTTAGCCAAAAGCCTTTCCGCTCTCTCTCGGTCAGCAGAATCAAGCTCCGGCGGCAGAAGACAGCCCTCCCGGCTCTGAACTACATATCTCTGACTTTGCTGAACATAAGAATCCTTCAACTCACAAATCAGCATACTTTGCAGACGGTTGATCCCTTCCAGCAAAAAAGAAACATTAATCATCTGCAAAACCTTCTTTAAGCCGTCCCGGTCAATACCCCGGTTCTTTTGCAGCCAGTCGGCTGCCTCGGTCAGTCCGGTAGCTTCAAAATTAGCAATCCGCAAGACAATCCCTCCCTGCAAAACAAATTTCTCTATTCTTAAGGCCGCAAAAAATTTTCCGCCGCCTGCAAAATTTCATGCAGACGCTCATCATCCTGCTTTAAATACAAATACCCCAGCAAAGCCTCAAAAGCAGAGCTTTGAGCATAAGCAACAGCCGAAGCATTTTTCGGCACATGCCCCGGCTTAGCATTTCTGCCCCGTTTAACAACAGCCAGCTCCTCCTCGGTCAAAGAGGGCAGCAAAAGCTTTAAAGCCTGAGCCTGTGACTCCGCCTTTACATAATGAACTGTCGCCAAGTGAAATTTATGTGGTGTCCCCATTCTGGCAGAGGCCAGCCGGCTTCTGATATACAGCTCATAAACAGCATCCCCTATCTGAGCCAAGATCAAAACCGACATTTCCTTTAAGCGCCCGCACTTTTCCCGACCCAAAAAATCAGTTGTTCCTACTTTAACTTCCATTTAGCCCCCTTAGGTGTATCCTCTAAAATAACATCCAATTCCTTTAAGCTGTCACGAATCTTGTCAGCCGTCGTCCAATCCTTCTCTGCACGCGCCTTTTGTCTTAACTCAATAATCAAATCCAACAGTCCGTTAAGCAGCTTGTCATTTCCCTTGGCTTCCTGCGTACCTTCTAGATTCAGCCCCAGAACGCCGCTCAGTTCAGCCAGCAGGCTGTAAGCTACCCCCAGAGTATCGCTTATTGAGCCAGTATCGCCGTTCAGATAACGGTTGCAGTCCCGCGCCAGCTCAAACAAAACACCAATAGCCAAAGCAGTATTAAAATCATCATCCATCGCAGCCTGGAAGGCAGCTTTTCTCTGCTTTAAAAGAGCAGCAAATTCCTCATCAGTATGCGTACTTCCCTGACAGTCAGCAAACTCTGCCAGTCTTTCCTTAACCTTAGTTAAGCGTTCTAAGCCCTTAACCGCCTCAGCCAAACGCTCTCCGTTAAAATCGATTGGACTTCTGTAATGTACTGAAAGCAGGAAAAAGCGCAGAACCTCAGGAGCATACTGCTCTAAAACCTGCTTAATAGTAGAAAAATTTCCCAATGATTTAGACATTTTTTCATCATCAACAGTTACAAAGCCATTATGCAGCCAATAATGAGCTAAAGGCTGGCAGGTATAAGCTTCCGACTGAGCTATCTCATTTTCATGATGCGGAAAGATCAAATCAGCCCCGCCGCCATGAATATCAAAATTTTCTCCCAGATATTTAAGTGACATGACCGAGCACTCTATATGCCAGCCGGGACGGCCCTTACCCCAGGGACTGCCCCAGGATATTTCTCCCGGCTTCGCTGCTTTCCAAAGAGCAAAATCCATAGGATTTTTCTTTCTCTGGTCAACCTCTATTCTGGCTCCGGCCTGCATATCCTCAAGATTACGTCCTGACAGCTTGCCATAATCAGGGAAGCTGTCAACCGAAAAATAAACATCGCCGTCAACCTCATAAGCATTGCCCTTAGCAACCAGAGAACGAATCATCGCAATAACCTCTTTAATATGCTCGCTCACCTTAGGATACACATCTGCCCGCAAAACGCCCAAGGCATCCATATCAGCAAAGTATTCATCTATATACTGGGCAGCCAGAGCAGTCGGCTTGACCCCTCTTTCATTGGCTCTTTTAATAATCTTATCATCAATATCCGTAAAATTCTGAACATGGTAAACCTGATAACCCAAATAAGTAAAGTAGCGTTTAATCACATCCCAGGTCAGATACACTCTGGCATGCCCCAAGTGGCAGTAATCATACGGAGTTATGCCGCAGACATAAAGAGATACCTTACCATTTTCATGAGGAATAAATTCTTCTTTTTCCCGCGTTAAAGTATTATAAACCTGCAAACTCATCTTTTCCCTCCTGATTTTTCATATTCAGCAATCTTATCTTCCATAAGCTTCATTCTGTTCTGCATACAATGCAGCATTTGTTCTACCGGGTCCGGCATTTGGTCATGATTAAGATTAATTTCCTCCCCGATTTTTTTGCCGTTTTGAATAACTATCCGACCCGGAATTCCCACTACAGTGCAATTATTAGGCACATGAGTAAGCACCACCGAGCCTGCACCTATTCTA
This sequence comes from bacterium, assembly GCA_051866555.1. Taxonomy (GTDB): domain Bacteria; phylum Bacillota; class JBJDXG01; order JBJDXG01; family JBJDXG01; genus JBJDXG01. Next base: position 3,346 of record JBJDXG010000037.1, read on the forward strand.
ACATTATCCCCTATTTTAAACGAGCCTAATACCTTGGCACCGCTGCCGATAACAACATTATTGCCCACAGTAGGGTGTCTTTTCCCGCTTTCCTTGCCGGTTCCCCCAAGAGTAACTCCCTGATAAATAGTTACATTATCACCTATTTCCGCTGTTTCACCAATTACCACTCCCATACCGTGATCAATAAACAAAGAAGAACCTATCACTGCTCCGGGATGTATTTCTATTCCGGTAAAAAACCGGGAAATCTGCGAAATAACTCTGGCCAATAAAAAAAATTTTTTCTTGTATAATTTATGAGCTAAACGGTGCAGCAGCAGAGCATGGACCGAAGGATAGCAAAGCAAAACCTCCAGCATATTCTTAGCCGCCGCATCTCTTTCCATAACAGCCTGAATATCTTCTTTTAATTGACGAAACAAATTCTCACTTCCTTACTTTCTAAAAAGAGGGCCCTTTCATCTCCTGAAGAGATGAAAGGGCTCCCTCTTCTCATCATAATCAATTATCACTTTTTAAATCTGTCCCAGAGATTTCTCCAATCTCTTTAAAACCCTTTCCAAACCAAGAATCGGAATCAGGTTAAACAGCTCAGGCCCCGCTTTGCTGCCAGTCAGAGCAACCCGTATCGGGAACAGCACAAACTTAGGCTTTAAATTAAGCTCCTTAGGCAGCTTCTTCAGCATCGCATGAACCGTTTCAGCATCCCAGGAAGAAAGAGCGTGCAGTTTTTCCTTAAAAGCTGCCATCACCTGCGGAATATGCTCAGCCCGCAGATTATCCTTTAATTCATCAGGCACAACGATATCATCATTATAAAATACGCCGATCAAGCCCTTAATATCAGGCAGTACCTCCAAATGGTCGCGGACAGCCTCCACAATTTCTTCCAGCTTAGCTTTTTCCTCATCGCTCATATCAGGCTGAACATACTCTGTTTCCAGCAGATAAGGCATTAACAGCTGCAAAAGATCAGGAAGAGATTTTTCTTTAATATAATGGCTGTTCATCCAGCGTAATTTCTGAATATCAAAAACTGCCGGATTCTTCACCACTCTGTCCAGAGTAAAGAGCTCAGCAATTTCCTCAGCACTGTAAAATTCTCTTTCCCCCTCCGGCGACCAGCCAAGCAAAGAAAGATAATTAACAATAGCTTCAGGCAAAAAGCCGTCCTCCATGTACTGCGTTACCGAGGTTGCACCATGTCTCTTGCTCAGCTTAGAGCGGTCAGGCCCCAAAATCATGGAGATATGAGCAAAGCGCGGCAAATCATAGCCCAAAGCCTGATACATAAGAATCTGACGCGGAGTATTGGCTAAATGCTCCTCTGCTCTTAGAATATGCGTCATACCCATAGCATGGTCATCAATAACTACGGCAAAATTATAAGCAGGAATACCGTCAGATTTAACAATGATAAAATCCCCCAAGCCCTGGCTGTCAAATTCAACTCGGCCACGAACCAAATCATCAACTACAATAATGCCGGCATCCTCCGGAATGTGGAAACGAATAACCGGTTTTAAACCAGCCTTTTCCTTGGCAGCCTGCTCTTCAGCAGTCAAATGGCGGCACTTTCCGCTGTAACGGAAGGCAATTCCCTTCTTAGAAGCTTCTTCTCTCTCTGCATCAAGCTCTTCTTTAGTACAATAGCATTTATAAGCATAACCGGCAGCCATAAGCTTATCAACAGCCGCCTGATAAAGAGCCAGACGCTCGGTTTGCTTATACGGACCATAATCTCCGCCGATTTCAGGCCCTTCATCCCAGTCAAGTCCCATCCATTTAACGTCATGGATAATCGCATCCTCTGATTCCTGAGTAGAACGAACCCGGTCAGTATCCTCAATTCTCAGAATAAATTTTCCTCCCGTATGTCTGGCAAACAGCCAGTTAAACAATGCCGTTCTTGCCCCGCCGATATGCAACATGCCTGTCGGACTTGGAGCAAAGCGAACTCTTACTTCTGTCATTTATTTCTTCCTCCTATTTCTTATCTGATGCTAAATAAGGCTGAATCAAATCAACCAGCTTATGAAAAGACTGTTCCAAAAACTGCATTATTTTCTGGAGCCAGCCCTTCATCTCCTGATGGTCAGCCAAAGCCTGATTCAATTTATCATTAATAGATTTTACCTGAGTCTTCAGCTCCTGAAAATCGATATCCAGATTAGAAAACTTTTTCATCAGGTCAATCAAGCTGTCAATCTGCTCCTTAGTGAGCTTAACATTAATTTCCGCCGCTGCCTCTTCCACCGCCTGCTTAATCTCCTCAGGGCTGGCCAGATTGTCAGCAGCAACCTTTTCTTTAACTAACGACACCAGCTCCGCCGCTTTATCCTTATCACCCAAACCGGCAGCCAGATTTCCGGTAGTTACCATTTCATCGGCAGCCGCTTCCTTGGCTTCCTGATTCAGCTTCTTGCCGGTTACCGCTTCAAAGCCTTTAAACATTCCGGCTAGAGCAGCCGTTCCAGAAACAGTGACCGGAGCTGCGGCAATAACCCTGGCATCAGTTACACCTGCCGTAGCCAGAACATTGCGAAACATATCTCCATTTACCCAATTGGTATTCTGCGTTTTTACCTGAATTCCTTCCCCTTTGGGCAATTGCTCCACATAAACAGAAGAAATAGCCAAAGAACCCATCACCTTGTCGGGAACCAAGCCCTTTAAATAGCGGCATTCTTCCTGATGCGTCAATACTATCTCCTCAACATTATCGTTGTCAGGAAAAAACTGTCTTACCTGTTCCTTCTGGCTTAAGGTCAAATCAGCTCCCCAGCTGATTACTGCCTTATCAGCCGCCAAAGCAGGAAAGCAGCAACTGCCAAGCAGTAAAACAAGCAGCAAAAACAAGCTTCTCATCAAGCCACCTCCCCTAAAGTTCTTTTATAGTTACTACAGAATAAGCAGCAATTCCTTCTTTCCGTCCGGCAAAACCTAAACCTTCAGTCGTGGTAGCTTTAATACTGACATAATTTAAATCCAGTTCCAGCACACCGGCTATATTTTCCCGCATTAAGGGAATAAAGGCTGCCAGCTTAGGCCGCTCTGCAACAATAGTACAGTCAAGATTATGCACAGCATAGCCACTTTTTTGCAGCAGCTCATGCGTTTTTCTCAGCAGAAGCAGACTGGAAATCCCCCGATAGGCCGGGTCAGTATCAGGAAAATGCTTGCCTATATCACCTAAGGCAGCTGCTCCTAAAAGAGCATCGCTGATGGCATGAAGCAGAACATCAGCATCAGAGTGGCCTAAAAGTCCTAATTCATACGGTATATCAACTCCGCCAATAATCAGGCGGCGTTTTTCTACCAGGCGATGTACATCATAACCAAATCCTATTCTCAAAAATCTCTCCTCCCCTTCAGGATTGCTTCCGCCAAAACAAGGTCAATCGGAGTAGTTATCTTTATATTCTCATACGAGCCTAAAACAAGAGCCACTTTTTCACCGATATGTTCC
>JBJDXG010000038.1:0-1581 GCA_051866555.1 bacterium
GGCTGTTATGGGCTGCCTGCCGGCAGCCGGCAGGGTAAGCGGCGGCAGTATCATTTTTGAAGGACAGAATCTTACGGGTTTTACGGCTAAACAGCGGAGTGAAATGCATGGCACAGCGATGTCCATGATTTTTCAGGACAGCGGCAATATGATTAATCCTATCCGCCGGATAGGAGAGCAGTTTATTGACTATATTCTTAATCATGCTGCGGGAAAATCTAAAAAAGAAGCGTATGAAACGGCTTTAACGATGCTGGCCTCTGTGCATCTGCCCAATCCGGATAATATAATGAAGAGCTACCCCTTTGAATTATCAGGCGGTATGCGGCAGCGTGTAGGCATTGCTATGGCTATGACCTTCAGTCCCAAGCTTCTTTTGGCAGATGAGCCTACAAGCGCTCTTGATGTGACGACTCAGGCTCAGATTATTCGGCAGATACTCGAGGTGCGTAAACAGTATAAAGCAGCGGTTATTATTGTTACGCATAATTTAGGAGTAGCTTCTTATATGTCTAATAAAATCATGGTAATGAAGGACGGCTGCGTAGTGGAAAGCGGGCAGAGGGCCGAAATCATAGGCAATCCGCAGCATGAATATACTAAACAGCTTTTGGCCGCAGTGCCTGTAGTAGGGGGTAAGTGTTATTTTGAATGAAGAAAAGCTTCCTTTAAATAATAATGATGAAGTTGTTTTGGAGATAAAAGATCTGACTAAGAAGTTTGCTGTTGAAGACGGCAGGTTCCTTACTGCCTGTGATAATATTAATCTTAAGGCCTATCGAGGTAAGACCCTGGGAATTATCGGCGAAAGCGGCTGCGGAAAAAGCACTCTGGTACGCACTATTCTGCAAATTCATCCGGCAACCTCGGGCGAGGTGCTTTTTAACGGCAGCGATCTATTGCAGGCTAAGGGTGAAGCAGCCAGACAGAACAGACGTAAGCTGCAAATGGTTTTTCAGGATCCGACTGCCGCTTTTAATCCTAAAATGAAGGTTAAGGATATTGTTTGTGAGCCTTTAAGAAATTTTGGTCTGCTTAAAAAGAGTGAGATTGATGCCAAAGCAGCTGAGCTGCTTAAATTGGTTGAGCTGCCTGAGGAATTTAAAGACCGTTATCCGCATAATATGAGCGGCGGGCAGCGTCAGCGTTTGGGGATTGCCCGGGCTTTGGCCTTAGAGCCGGAGATTATTGTCTGTGATGAAGCGACTTCGGCTCTGGATGTTTCGGTGCAGAAAAAGATCTGTGATCTGTTGACCAGGCTGCAAAAGGAAAAAAATATTACTTATCTTTTTATTTGTCATGATCTGGGGCTGGTGGATTTGATGAGTCATCAGCTGGCTGTAATGTATTTAGGCAATGTGGTGGAATATCTGGAAAAGGGTAGGATAGCGGAATGCTGCTGTCATCCGTACACTCAGGCTTTATTGCGGGCAGTTTTTAAGGTCGATTTTAAACCGGGTGAAAGGATTCAGCCGTTGGAAGGAGAAATACCGAGCCCGCTTGATTTGCCTCGGGGCTGTCCTTTCCAGAGCCGCTGTGAATGCTTTCAGCTTATTTGCAGCGAGGAAAAGCCGGAGCTAA
>JBJDXG010000039.1:0-1565 GCA_051866555.1 bacterium
CGGGTCAGGAATAGGAATCGAGGACAACAAAGCTTTAGTATATGGATGCAGCGGATTGGAATATAACTCGTGAGAATCAGCCAATTCAACGATTTTCCCCTTATTCATTACAGCTATCCTGTTGCTTATATATTTCACCATAGCCAAATCATGGGCTATAAATAAACAGGTCAAGCCTTTATCCCTTTGCAGCCTTTTTAACAGATTTACAATTTGAGCCTGAATAGAAACATCAAGCGAAGCAATAGGCTCATCAGCTATCAGAATATCCGGCTCTAAGGCTAAAGCTCGGGCAATAGCTATCCTCTGTCTTTGTCCACCGGATAATTCGTAGGGATGACGGTCAATAAAGCTAAGGCTCAGTCCTACTAGATTCATCAGCTCACAGACCTTAGCCCTTCTTTCCTTTTTCCCGCAGCTCATACGATAAATAACCAACGGCTCGGCAATAATTTCTCCTACCGTCATACGGCTGTTTAAGGATGAGGTTGAATCCTGGAAAATAAATTGAATTTTCTTTTGAATAGTCTTTCTTTCTTTTCGGTAAATTTTCAAATCAGAAATACACTGACCGCGATAATAAATTTCTCCCTCTGTCGGTCTGTACATATGCATGATAGTCCGTCCCAAAGTAGACTTGCCTGAGCCTGACTCGCCAACCAGACCTAAAAATTCCCCTTTATAGATTTGAAAAGATACATCATCAACAGCTTTAATTATCGTCTTTTTATCCAGCTTAAAGTATTGCTTTAAATTTTTTACTTCTAAAATCGGCTGTTTACACTGCACAACGAATCACCTTGCCTTTTTCTACTCTTACAGGCGGACTAATCTTAGGCGCATTCTCATGCAGAAGCCAGGTCGCTGCCTGATGCGTATCGCTTACTTTAAAGAAAGGAGGATGCTGTTCATAATCTATTTTCAGAGCATACCGGTTACGGCTGGCAAAAGCATCCCCCTTCGGAGGATTTATGAGATCAGGCGGATTGCCCGGCAATACAGCCAGGGCAGAGCTTTTCTCATCCATGGTCGGCAAAGAAGCCAATAAAGCCCAGGTATAGGGATGACAGGGATGATAAAATATTTCATCACTTAAGCCTATCTCTACAATTTTTCCCGCATACATAACCGCAATTCTGTCAGCAATATCAGCTACTACACCTAAATCGTGAGTAACAAATATAAGAGCTATACCGGTTTCCTGCTGCAAACGCTTCAGCAATTCCAGGATTTGTGCCTGCATAGTTACATCCAAAGCAGTAGTCGGCTCATCAGCTATCAAGATGTCCGGATTGCCGGCTAAAGCAATAGCGATTACAGTTCTTTGCCGCATTCCACCAGAAAAGTGGTAGGGATATTGATTAAATCTTTTCTCCGCCTGGGGTATTCCTACCATCTCCATAAGCTCTAAAGAACGTTTTTTCGCTTCAGCAGGTCCTAAATCAGTATTCAGCCTGACCGCTTCCATAATTTGATAGCCAATAGACAATGTCGGATTAAGAGAAGTCATAGGGTCCTGAAAGATCATCGCTATTCTCTTGCCGCGAATTTCACTCATTCTTTTT
>JBJDXG010000040.1:0-6720 GCA_051866555.1 bacterium
AGCAGACAATTATGAGCCCAGACAGGCGGCAGAGATGTTAAATACCATAATCCTCCGATTGCTAGACCCAAAACCAGCAACAAGACCAGCAGCATACCCAAATAAACTCTTTTCTTTCTCATTATTTTTCCTCTATTTTCCGCCAAACATACATAAATTAGAAATTTTATGGCCCTTTAAATAATCAGCCGTCAGCATTTTTTTACTGTTTTCCGGCTGAATTTCCAACAAAAGCAAAGCACCCTCGCCAGTACCAACTATAAGCCGGTCATTATCTAATAAAATCTGTCCCGGCAGCAGGCTTTTGGCTTCAGGAATAATCCTAGTGCGGTGTATCTTCCATCTTTTATTATCCAAATAAGTATAAGCCCCCGGAAACGGATTAGTTCCGCGGACCAGATTATGAATCGCCTTGGCCGGCAGATTCCAGTTTATTTCTGTTTCAGCCTTGCTTATTTTTTCAGCATAAGTAACTAAAGCTGCATCCTGCTTCACTGCTTTCGCCATTCCAGCGGCTAATTGCTCAATTACCTTAAGCAGCAGTCTTCCTCCGGCAAAAGCCAGCTTATCATGCACTGTGCCTAAGGTATCCTCCGCCTCAATGGTCACAGCTTCCTTCTCATACATATCTCCGGCATCAAGCTCTTCAGCCATCTTCATGATAGTAACCCCGGTTTCCTCCCGTCCTTCTATAACAGCGCGATGAATAGGCGCTGCTCCGCGGTAAAGCGGCAGCAAAGAAGCATGGACATTGATACAGCCATATACCGGCAAATCTAATATCCTGCGGCTTAAGATCTGACCGTAGGCTGCTGCCACTATCAAATCCGGCTGCAAGCTTTTTAAATACTCATATCCGTCAGCAGTATCCAGCTTTTCCGGCTGGTAGACCGGCAAAGCATACTGTAAAGCCAAGGACTTCACTGCCGAGGGCTGCAGCTTTTGCCCCCTGCCCTTCGGTCTGTCCGGCTGAGTAACTACTAAAGAGATCTCATGAACCCCGGAATCCAGCAAGGCCTGTAAAGAAACAGCAGCAAAATCAGGAGTTCCCATAAAGATTATCTTCATTATTTTTTCCCATCCTTATCCGGCTCGGCTTTATCAATAAAAAGCACCCCTGAAAGATGGTCGACCTCATGCTGCATCGCGCGGGCTAAAAGGCCGGAGCCCGGTATCCGCACTTCTTCTCCCCGGATATTCTGCGCCTTGACCACAACCCTTTCCGCCCGGGATACCTTAGCAAAAACGCCGGGCAGGCTAAGACAGCCTTCAGAAGCCGTTTCCTCACCCTCCGTATAGATTATCTCCGGATTGACCAAAGGCAGCAGCCCTTCACCCACATCAATGACCACCAGACACTTGGATATGCCTACCTGGGGAGCAGCCAGTCCTACCCCGTCAGCCTTATACATTATTTCTGCCATCTCTTTTACCAGCTGTTCTAAATTATGATCAAAAACAGTAATTTTTTTAGCCTTCTGTCTTAATACAGGGGCATCCTTGTCAGCTAAACTTAAAAAAAACATCTTCTTTCCTCCTATAACATTGAAACTGGTTCTATATCTATCATCATACCTAAAGGCAGAGAAGCATAGTGACAGCTTTCCTGCCATTTTTTCAGCAAGCCGTTAAGCCGCTTAATGTTCCGGTCCTTAATTAAAATCTGCCAGCGAAAATAGCCCTTTACCCGTGAAACAGGAGCAGGTACAGGTCCTAAGATCTCCTGTCCGCAAACGAGAGGAGTAAGCTCCCCTAAAAGCCTTTCTCCCTGCTTAATAACGGCCTCCTCTTCCCTGGCTTTTAAAACTATTCTGGCTAAATAAGCAAAAGGAGGATAGCCCACCTCCTGCCTGAAGTTTATCTCCTGAGCATAAAAGCCGAAGTAATCATGTGCCTTTGCCGCCTTAATGCTGTAATGGTTAGGATCATAGGTCTGAATGATCACCTGTCCCGGCTTTGCCCCCCGGCCTGCCCGTCCGGCTACCTGAGTCAAAAGCTGAAAGGTTTTCTCCGCTGCTCTGAAATCCGGCAGATTTAAGAGCGTATCAGCCGTAATAACTCCGACTAACGTTACATTGGGGATATCGAGTCCTTTAGCGATCATCTGAGTGCCCAAAAGGATATCCGCCCTGCCGGCAGTAAAAGCATTTAAGATTTCAGCATGAGCCTGCTTTCTCCCGGTCGTATCCCGATCCATCCTTAAAATTCTCGCTTGAGGGAAAAATTTCTGCACCGCTTCCTCTACCTTTTCCGTTCCTGTGCCAAAATAACGGATATATTTACTCTGGCAGCGCGGACAAACTGTCGGCACTCTTTCCTGATAATTACAGTAATGACAGGATAATTTCTGCTCCTGCTGATGATAAGTCAGAGAAACATTGCAGTTAGGACAGGTCAGGACCAGACCGCACTCGCGGCAGTTGACAAACGTAGCAAAGCCGCGCCGGTTTAAGAACAAAATGATCTGCTCTCCTTTAGTCAGCCTTTCCTCGATCGCCTGTCTTAAAGCCAGGCTTAAAACACTTTTGTTGCGGTTTTTCAGCTGCTGGCACATATCAACTACTCTGACCTCAGGCAAGGGCTGCTTACCTATCCTTTCCGGCAGAGCAAGATACCCGTATAAGCCTTTCCTGGCCCGATAAAAGGATTCCAGGCTGGGAGTGGCAGAGCCTAACAGGACTGCCGCTTTTTCAATCTGCGCTCTTTTTATGGCCGTATCCCGGGCATGGTATTTAGGATTTTCCTCCTGCTTATAAGTAAACTCGTGCTCCTCATCTATGATAATGAGACCCAGAGCAGCAAAAGGAGCAAACAAAGCCGATCTTGCCCCTATGGCAATTTTAGCCCGGCCAGTCTTAATCAGCGACCACTGCGTAAACCTCTCACCGGAAGACAGATGGCTGTGCAGAACAGCAACCGCTTCGCCGAAGCGCCGGCGAAAACGCGTTACGGTCTGCGGCGTTAAAGCGATTTCCGGCACCAGCACGATAGCCTGCTTCCCCAGCTTGATTACATAATCGATCAGCTGTAAGTAGATTTCCGTCTTACCGCTGCCGGTTACCCCATGCAGGAGATAAACCTGACCCTGAGGCTGCCTGACCTCCCTTTGCAGCTTCTCTAAAACAGCCGCCTGCCGGTCATTTAAAACGAGCGGTTTTTCTAAAGCCTCCTTTGGTCTCGGTCTTTGGTCAGTCACCAGGCCCTTTTTAACCAGGCATTTAAGCGGTGAAACGGTAGTGCCTGCTCTTTTAGCCAGTTCACCTGCTGTAAAGCAAAAATTATGCCGGGCAATCAGATTTAAGACTGTCTTTTGTTTGGGAGTCAGCTTTTCCTTCTGCATTCTCATATCAAGCTGGGAAACAGGAAAGGCAAGTCCCCAATAGGCAGTGCGCTGTTCATTTACTAAGGAAGGCAGCAAAGCAGACAGAGCCTGCGATAAGGTACAGAAATAGTAATCGCTCATCCAATAAGCCAGCTCTAATAAATTTTCGGTAAAGTATCTGAAGTCGCCGGCCAGAGAAATAATATTTCTGACCTGCTTTACATCTGACACAGCACTTAAACGGATCACCAACCCATAGACCCTGCGGTTTTGCAGCGGAACTAAAACCTTATGGCCTATACAGATTTTATCCTGCAAATCAAGAGGTACTTTGTAATCCAGGGGAGTCCCCTTAGGCCAGTTTTTTTTCTCAATTATAATCTGTGCATATAGATTCTGCATAATTCGCCTCATCATTATTTTACTCTTTATTCTATCACAGTTCAGCATATTTGTTAAGAAACAAAAAGAGCAGTATATCACATGATATAGCTGCTCTTAGAAAAATATTAATTTTATAAGCCTGCTTCTTCTCTGAGAATCTCAGCTTTATCGGTTTTTTCCCAGGTCAAGTCAAGATCGCTGCGGCCAAAATGACCATAAGCTGCTACCTGCTTATAAACCGGACGGCGTAATTTCAAATCACGGATAATGGCTGCCGGACGCAGATCAAAATGCTTATCTATCAGCTTTTCTATTTCTGTTTCAGCGATTTTATTAGTCTTAAAGGTATTAACCATGACTGAAACCGGATTAGCTACCCCGATAGCATAGGCTATCTGTACCTCACATTTGTCAGCCAATCCTGCGGCTACTACGTTTTTCGCTACATAGCGGGCAGCATAGGCAGCTGAACGGTCTACCTTAGTCGGGTCCTTGCCGGAGAAAGCTCCGCCGCCATGATGAGCCATGCCGCCGTAAGTATCAACGATTATCTTACGTCCGGTAAGCCCGGCATCTCCCTGCGGACCGCCGATAACAAATCTGCCGGTCGGATTGATATAATATTTAGTATTTTCGTCAAGCATTTCAGCCGGAACGACCGGTTTTATGACATGCTCCAGCACATCTTTTTTTATCTGATCTAAAAAGATTTCGGAATGATGCTGAGTTGAAACAACAATGGTATCGATTCTTACCGGCTTGTCATCTTCATATTCTACAGTTACCTGAGTTTTGCCATCAGGTCTTAAGTAATCAATAGTTTTATTTTTTCTTACTTCAGCTAAGCGTCTGGCCAGCTTATGAGCCAGCATAATAGGCATAGGCATAAATTCAGGTGTTTCGTTAGTCGCATAACCAAAAACCAGCCCCTGATCGCCTGCACCGATAGCTTCTATTTCTTCTTCAGTCATCTTGCCTTCCTTAGCCTCTAAAGCCTTGTCCACTCCCATAGCGATATCAGGCGACTGCTCGTCAACAGAAATAAGCACCCCGCAGGTATCTCCGTCAAGACCGAATTTAGCCCGGTTATAGCCAATGGATTTTACTGTTTGTCTGGCAATCTTAGGGATGTCCACATAACAGTTGGTCGATATTTCTCCAACTATATGTATTTGCCCGGTGGTAACCAGAGTTTCACAGGCTACACGTGAATTAGGGTCCTTAGCCAGCATTGCATCTAAAACTGCATCCGATATCTGATCAGCTATCTTATCCGGATGCCCTTCTGTTACTGATTCTGATGTAAAAAGAAAACGTTTTTTACTCACCATCATACCTCCTTTAATTTGCTATTATTCATATTAGCATAGTCATCTTTTTCTGTCAATGTTCAGCAAAGCAGCTGCTTTGTCGAGTATAATTCCCGCTAAATTGAACTTAGACATCTGCGGATAATCCTCAACCTGGCCTGAGCGGTCTATAATCCTGACGATATTGGTATCCACCCCAAAACCGGCTCCGGGAACCGTCAGGTCATTGGCTACAATGAAGTCGAGATTTTTTTTAGCAATCTTACTTTTGGCATTGGCCAATAAATTTTCCGTTTCAGCCGCAAAGCCGACTAAAATGCGGCTGCCCTTATTTTGACCCAGCTCATATAAAATATCAGGATTGCGCTCCAGCTCTAAAGACCAGATACCGCTTTTTTTCTTAATCTTCTGGCAAGCCGCTGCCACCGGCCGGTAATCAGCTACCGCAGCTGCTTTAATTATTAAATCACATTCCGGAAAATGAGCCATGACTGCTTTATACATATCACGAGCACTTTCAACCGGAATATGCTCAACGCCAAATGGTACTGAGAGACTGCTCGGGCCGCTTACTAATTTTACCTCAGCACCGCGCAGATAAGCCGCCTTCGCCAAAGCATAGCCCATTTTGCCGGTTGAGCGGTTAGTCAGGTAACGCACCGGGTCGATCGCCTCTCTGGTAGCTCCGGCAGTAATCAATACCGTTCTGCCCTTTAGATCCTCTTTGGTCTGGAAAAAGGCCTTAACGTCCTGCAAAATATCCTCGACCTTAGCCAAACGGCCTTTTCCCTGATAACCGCACGCCAGAACGCCGTATTCCGGCTCTATCTCCCGATAGCCATACTGCTTAAGCCGGGCAAGATTATGCTGCGTTACAGGGTTTTCATACATCTTGACATTCATGGCCGGAGCCAGAAAAACCGGGGCTCTTGTAGCCATAACCGTAGAAGTCAAAAGGTCATCAGCTATCCCATTGGCCAGCTTGCCAATAACGTTGGCTGTGCAGGGAGCCAAAAGGAACAGATCCGCTTCATCGGCTAAAGCAATGTGCTCGACCTCCCAGTTCTTAGGGGCAAGAAAAAGCTCAGAGGCGACCGGATTTTGGCTCAGGGTCTGCAAAGTAAGCGGAGTAATAAACTCACAGGCTCCTTTAGTCATAATGACCTTGACCCCGGCCCCGGCCTTCTTCAAGCCGCTGACTATCTCGGCTGCCTTATAAGCCGCAATACTGCCGCTCACTCCAAGTATTATCGTTTTGCCTTGCAACATTTTTATCTACCTCGTATAGCTTACCTTATCTTCTCCAATATCCTTTAAGGCAATAGACACAGCCTTGCCGGGACGCATTTCTATATTTTTTTCCCGGTCTTCAGTTATTCTTCTGGCAATTTTAGCCGTCAAAGTAACCAGCGTATATTTGCTGTCTACCTTTTCCAGCAAAGTATCGATAGGTGCAATTTTCATCATTTAATCTCCTTTACCTCATTATTACGGCATCTCTCCGCTAAGACAACAGCTTTTATTTTATTTACTGCCGCTGCCAACTGGTCATTGATGATATGATAATTATAATAGCTTTTATAAGCTATTTCCGCTGCGGCCTGCTGGAAGCGCTCCTGAATCTGCTCCTCCCGTTCAGTGCCGCGCCCTCTTATTCTGGCTTCCAATTCTTCCAGCGAAGGAGGCAGAATAAAAATAAAAATT
>JBJDXG010000041.1:0-6639 GCA_051866555.1 bacterium
GATACGAAAGAGAATATCATGCGCAATTTCGGGATGCCTCATCCGGAAGGCTACCGTAAGGCGCTTCGTTTAATGAAGGAAGCGGAAAAGTTTCAGCGCCCTGTTATCTCATTGATAGATACTCCGGGTGCCTATCCGGGTATAGCTGCTGAAGAACGCGGTCAGGGGGAAGCGATTGCCCGCAACATTATGGAAATGGCTTTGCTGCGGACTCCGGTTATTTCCGTAGTTATAGGAGAAGGCGGCAGCGGGGGAGCTTTAGCCGTTGGAGTAGGCAATAAGATTGCTATGCTGGAGCATGCTGTTTATTCGGTCAGCTCACCGGAGGCCTGTGCTGCGATTCTCTGGAAGGATGCGGCCAAAGCTAAGGAAGCGGCCGGAGTATTAAAAATCACAGCTAAGGATTTACTGGAATTAGAAGTAATTGATGCCATTGTTCCTGAACCATTGGGCGGGGCCCATAAAAATCATGCTGAAGCTGCTCAGAATTTAAAGAAATTTTTAGTTGACAGTCTACAGGAATTAAAAAAGACATCTATTAATGGTTTAGTAGACCAAAGGTATAAAAGACTCAGAAAAATTGGGAAGTTTCGTGCTTAATTGGGGGAATTTTAATGCGAAAGACTAAAATTGTTTGTACTATCGGGCCGGCGAGCCAGGAAGTAGAGATTTTAGCTGAATTACTCAAGTCAGGAATGAATGTGGCTCGTTTAAATATGGCTCATGGAGACCATGACTACCACAGGCAGACTATCAGAAATATCCGGGAAGCTGAAAAGCTGACCGGAATTGATGCTGCTATCTTAATTGACATTAAAGGACCGGAAATCCGCATTGGAGAAATGGGAGAGCAAAGAGTTGTTTTAGAACAGGATACCCAGTATATTTTGACTACTGAGCAGATTATCGGTGATGCCAGGCGGGCCCCGGTAAACTGTCTTACCCTGCACAACGAGGTAAAAAAGGGCGACCGCATTTTGATTGATGACGGAATGATTTGTCTGGAAGTGGATAGGGTCATAGGGCAGGATATCGTCTGTCAGGTTATTGTCGGCGGGGAATTAAAGTCAAAGAAAAATATGAATTTGCCCGGCACGGTGATTAATTTATTTTCCCTTACCGATAAGGACCGTTATGATTTAAAGCTGGCGATAGAAGAAAAGCTGGACTTTGTAGCTGCTTCCTTTATTCAGAAGGAGGAGGATGTCCTTAATATCCGGGCTTTTCTGGAAGAAAATAATTATATGATGGATATTATTGCTAAGATAGAAAGCCGGGAAGGTATCAAAAATATTGATGAGATAATCAGTGCTTCTGACGGAATTATGGTTGCCAGAGGAGATTTGGGAGTTCAGCTTCATACGGAAGAGGTGCCTCTGGCGCAGAAGATGCTGATTAAGAAGTGCAATCAGGCAGGAAAACCGGTCATTACGGCAACTCAAATGCTTGATTCCATGATCCGCAATCCTATGCCGACCAGAGCAGAAGCCAGCGATGTGGCTAATGCTATTCTTGACGGTACTGATGCTATTATGCTGTCCGGAGAAACTGCTTCAGGCAAATATCCGGTAGAAGCTTTGCAGATGATGGACAGTATTGCTAAGAAAACAGAGGAGGCTCTGCCTTATGATGTTTTGCTGCAAAACAGTGCCTGTCTGTGTGAGAAGAGTGTGCCGGATGCTATTTGCTATGCTACCTGCCAGACGGCTAATAATCTGGAGGCGGCGGCAATTATTACGCCGACGACTACCGGCTACACCTCGCAGATGGTAGCTAAATACCGGCCGAAGGCTCCTATAATTGCGGTAACGCCGAATCCGGCGATTATTCATCGGACTCAGCTTAATTGGGGCGTATATTCCACCTCGGTTGAATATACCGAAAATACAGATGAAATGACGCATCTGGCTATTGGCGGAGCTTTAAAAACCGGTCTTGTCAAATACGGTGACAGAATAGTTATTACGGCAGGCGTTCCGACCGGAATTCAGGGAACGACTAATCTTTTGCGGGTTGATGTGGTGGCTGAGATTATTGCCCGAGGTGTCGGACTTGGCAAAAAAATAGTCTATGGTCGGGTCAAGAAAGGTTTAAGACCGGAAGAACTGCTGGACAAAGTAGAAGAAGGCGATATTTTAGTAACGGTACAGACTGATGCTGATTTTATGCCGGTTATTGAGCGGGTTTCAGCGATTGTTACTGAAGAAGGCGGTCTTACCTGCCATGCAGCGATTGCCGCTCTGGAAAGAAAGATTCCGGTCATTGTAGCAGCTAAGAATGTAATGAGTAAGCTCAATGACGGTGACTACATAACCCTGGACAGTAAAAGAGGCATGATTTATAAAGGCAAAACCGATACACTATAGATTAGGAGCAAAAAAGAATGGTTCATAAGACTAAAATCAGAGTGCGTTATGCAGAAACAGACCAGATGGGAATAGTTTATTACGCTAATTATTATATCTGGTTTGAGGTAGGGAGGACAGAATATCTGGCTGATATTGGCTGCCGTTATACCGAGATGGAGGAAAACGGAATACTTCTGCCGGTGCGGACCTCCTCCTGCACCTACAAGGTATCAGCCCATTATGATGATGAATTAGTGATAGAAACCAGAGTTACTAAGCTCAAAGGGGCACGAATAGTTTTTGAATATAAGGTTTACCGTGATGATGTTCTGATAACTGAGGGCAGTACAGAGCATGCTTTCATGGACAGGGAAGGTAATTTAATTAAAGTTAATAAGCATCCTATGCTCCAGAAACTATTCAGTGAGCATGGCTTATTATGAGGTTAAAAAATGGAAAAGATAAAAATACTGCTTAATATTTTCTGGATCTTTTTTAAGATAGGACTTTTTACTTTTGGCGGCGGCTATGCTATGATGCCGATTATGGAGGATGAGGTAGTCAAGAAAAGGCATTGGATGAGTGAAGAAGAAATTGCTGATTATTTTGCTGTTTCTAATTCTCTGCCCGGCATTATCGCGATTAATACTGCGACCTTTATCGGGAAAAAAATGATGGGCCTGGGTGGGGCTCTGATGGCTACCCTGGGAGTGAGCTTACCTGCCTTTTTATCTATTCTGCTGCTGGTTACAGCTCTTCAGGGAGCAGAAAATAATATTTATGTGCAGAAATTTTTTCTGGGCATCAGAGCAGCCTCTACTGCCTTGATCTTTATGGTAGCGATTAAATTTGCCCGTAATTTTTTAAAGAAAAAATCTGATTGGCTGATTGCTGTTTCCGGCTTTCTGGCGATTGCGCTTGGACATATCAATGCTATTTGGGTAGTGGTGACTGCCGGTTTCATCGGCTATTTTCTTGCTTTAAACAGGAGAAATTAAAATGATTTATTTACAGCTATTTTATATATTTTTCAAGATTGGTTTATTCAGCTTTGGCGGCGGCTATGCCATGCTGCCGATTATTTATCATGAGGTAGAAGCCTTTAATGTGATTGATTATCATGAATTTTTTAATATTGTAGCTATATCCCAGATTACTCCGGGCCCGATTGCGGTTAATGTGGCTACCTATGTTGGTTATGCAGCAGCCGGCCTATGGGGCTCTGTATGGGCCACCCTGGGTGTATCACTGCCCTGCATGTGCTTAGTCCTCTTAGTCAGCTTTTTCTGGACTAAGTTTCGGGAAAGCAAGACAACTGTTGCTGTTCTAGATGGTATAAGGCCGGCAACTGTTGGTCTTATCGCTTCAGCGGTAATTTTATTTGCCAATACCTCATTGGTACAGGAAGCAGGTGTTGACTGGACTGCTATTGCCATTTTCTTAGTTGTGCTGCTGGGCTCACTGACTACCAAATTAGGAGCGATTACCTGGACTGTTATAGGCGGAGTATTAGGACTTCTTTTTGGCTGAAAACAATAGTTATTTCATATATTTTTCAAAGCGAAAAAAATAATCACCGCCAACCATATTTGCAGGAATAGTTGGGTCTTTATGGTGGAGATTAAAAAATTCTACTGCATGAAAGCCGCATTGATTGATGTAAAAATGAATATTTCTTTTTTCAAAATAAGGGGTTACGGTTTCCCAAATTTTTGTTTCCGGATGGAGCTTCTCTACCTGCTGCCAAATCAGTTTTCCGATGCCTCTATTTTGAATGCCATGTTTTACATATAAAAAGTCAAGGTGATTGTGCTGGGTAATCTTGTTGATAACCACAATTGCTCCGCCGACCATTTCTTCATCAACAACAGCTTTATAGGCAACTGCTCCCTTAGCTGAAAGGGATTTATTGATATCTTTTTCCGCTAAAACTTCAGCCTCTGTTTCACCAAGTTCATGGGCTGCTCCTAGCTGAAAGGCTTGCTGCATATCCTTTTTGTAATTTGTTAAATCTTTTGCTTCAAGGGGTAAAAGACTAAAATTCATTGCATTTTCCTCCTATAGAGTTTAATTTAGTAATGATAATATTATATCATATTCCAAGATAGTTTTAAGATAGTTTATTGAATGATTTTGTTTAATACCAGCTGTATACCGGAGCGTTTGAGCTGGAATAAAGATAAAAAAAGGAAAAACCGCATTACGCTTTAAGGTAATGCGGTTTTTCCTTTTACATTTAAGCGGTTTAACTAGTCTTCTACTTCCTCAAATTCATCTGCTCCTACGCCGCAAACAGGGCAGAATTCAGGAGGAGCATCTCCTTCATGCACATAACCGCATGCCATACATTCAAATTTTTTCATTAACAAAACCCCCTTTCTAGGTTAATAATATCACTTGTTTTGGCAAAAAGCAACAAAAAATTTATTGACAAGAAAGAAGAAAAATGATAACATATGAACAAATAAACATATGAATATACAATCATATATTTTGAGGAGTGGATATATTGAATGAGCTTATTTGCTTAAAACTGGCTGATTTGTTTAAAGCTTTGGCAGATCCTACGCGGATTAAGATTATTAATGCCCTAAAAGACAGGGAATTATGTGTTTGCCATTTAGCCAAAAAAATAAACATGGAGCAGTCGGCTGTTTCCCACCAGCTGCGCTTACTGCGCAATATGCATTTGGTCAAGAACAGGAGGGATGGCAAGGAGGTTTTTTATTCCTTAGATGATGAGCATGTGTTAATGCTGTTTGCTCAGGGCTTGGAACATGTTGAGCATACTGATAAGTGAAGGAGGAAGAAATGATGGAAAAGCAGGAAATCGTATTGCAGGGATTAAATTGTGCCAATTGTGCTCAGAAAATCGAAGCCGGTGTGCAGAAGATGCCGGAGATTAAGAGTGCTTCCTTAAATCTGGTCAAACAGATTTTGAGCATTGAACTGGGAAAAGAGGCAGACAATGCGCAGATTTTAGCGAAGATTGAAAAAATAGTGCATGAGCTTGAGCCGGAGGTTAAGGTTTTTTTCAAGACGGAAGAAAAAGATGCTACTGAAGAATTCAGTATGGCTGGCCTTTATTGGAAGTTAGGCATAGGCGTTTTTCTCTGGCTGACAGCTTTATTTTTGCCTGACAGCTTAAAAACTGTCTTTTATTTACTTAGCTATTTAGTTATTGGGAGCGATGTGCTGCTTACGGCTGGCCGGAGTATTATTAAAGGGCAAGTCTTTAATGAATATTTGCTGATGAGCATAGCAACTATTGGTGCGATAGCTATAAATGAGTTTAATGAAGGCATAGCGGTTATGCTGTTTTATCAAATTGGGGAGGGCTTTCAAAGGAAAGCAGTTAATCATTCCCGGAAATCAATTACGGCTCTTTTAAAATTAAAGCCGGAAAAAGCTCATTTAAAGACAGGTGATGGTTTGCTTACGGTAGAGCCGGAAAAAGTGAAAGCGGGGGATATTATTATTGTTAAGCCGGGGGAAAAGGTGCCGCTTGACGGAGTTATTGTAAAAGGAATGTCTTATGTTGATACCTCTGCTTTAACTGGGGAGTCTGTACCGCGCAAGGTGGAAGAAGGCAGTGAGGTTTTAAGCGGCTTTATCAATACTCAGGGCATGCTGACGGTTGAGGTTAAACGGGAATTTTCTAATTCGGCGATGATGAAGGTGCTTGATTTAGTGCAAAATGCAGCCAGCAGAAAGTCACCGATTGAGAACTTTATTACTGCCTTTGCCCGTTATTATACACCAGCAGTGGTAATAGCTGCTTTGGGGCTTGCTTGTATTCCGCCGCTTGTTTTGCAGGCTGATTTTACTGACTGGGTTTATCGGGCTTTAGTATTTTTAGTAGTGTCATGTCCTTGTGCTCTGGTTCTTTCTATTCCGCTGGGCTTTTTCGGCGGCATTGGCGGAGCAGCTAAACAGGGGATTTTGGTTAAGGGCGGCAATTATTTAGATGCCTTAAATAAAGTAGATGCTGTGGTTTTAGATAAGACAGGAACTTTAACTAAGGGTGTTTTTAAGGTAAATAAGGTTTATTCCGCTGATGGTTTTACAGACGATGAGGTGCTGCAGTACGCTGCCAGTGCAGAAAGCTTTTCTAATCATCCTATTGCTTTATCGATTGTTGAGGCGTGTACTTCTGAGCTGAAAAAGGAAGAAGTGAGTGATTTTCGTGAGCTTGCCGGTTATGGGGTTAAGGCTAAATACGGCACCAGGTATTTGCTGCTGGGCAATGAAAAGCTGTTGCGCCGTGAGGGTATCAGCTTTACTCCGTGCT
>JBJDXG010000042.1:0-6627 GCA_051866555.1 bacterium
TACTGATATGTTTTTTTACAATAAATTTATGATTCCAATAATTGATTTTCACTTATCTGTCCTGCCGATTCCTCTTTTTTCTTAGTTTTTTTAAACTCAACATTTTTCCATAAATTCAAATAATGCAGACATACCTTTAATTCCAAATCATAATTCTGCGTCGCCACCGCTGGTAAGCCCTGGTCAGCAATCTGCTTCTCATAGGTATTTATCTGCTGTAAATAACAGATACACTGCTCACATTTTTTTAAAGAATCAGCCACTCGGCTCATTTCCTTAGCTGTAATTTTTTTAGGCAGCTCAGGATAATGCCTGAGTACCCGGTCAGCTTCCTGATAAGCATAATTAGCCTGCGTATAAAGATTATTCAAAGTAACAATAGTTAAAGAAACATCATCCTTAACCTTATTCTTATATTGATAAAACAACTGAATTAAAATAAAAATCAGAACAAAAAGATTTAAAAAAGTACTGAAAGTCAAAACAGCAGACCAGCCCTGCCAGGAAAGAACATTTTCCATACCGCCGTTAACCATCAAGTAAGTAAACAAGCCCGAATAAATAGTTCCCAAAAAAAATAAAAGAGCTATTATTACATAAGTTAACCTTCCCACCAAATATTTAGACACAAAATAGCCTCCTTCTATTACTCCTCTAATATATACTTTCGCAATTATTTTTTGTTCTCCTGCTTTCAGCGGCAAAAATGCCGCTGAATGTTTTGCTATAATGTAAAATACTCCCTTCTAAGCAAACAAGCTTTATCTCGCTTATCCGCTTAAAAGGGAGCATACACCGGATTTGCCAAATCAGATTTATAATTTGTTTCTGTCCTTCAAGGAATCTACAATAGTAGCACAGGCTGCATCACCCGTAACGTTAACAGCCGTTCTGAGCATATCAAAAATCCTATCAACCCCAAACAAAATCGGCAAAGCTGTAATCGGTATATCAGCCGCCATCAGCACCGCTACCAAAAGCAGAGTCGGCCCCGGCACTCCGGCTTGTCCGATTGCACCAAGAGTTGAAGTAACAATGATCGCAACATACTGTCCGGTCGATAAATCCATACCAAACATCTGCGCAAAGAAGCAGGCAGCCATAGCATAATAAGCGGCATTGCCGTCCATATTAATAGTAGCCCCCAAAGGCAGAGCAAAGGAAGTCGTTTCTTTCGATACCTTCAGCTCATTTTCTGTCGTAGCCATATTCAAAGGCAGTGTCGCCATTGAAGAAGCAGTAGAAAAAGCAAACAGCTGCACCTTATACATGCTCTTAAAGAATTCCTTATAAGTAACCTGCTTCGCCCAGAATTTTACTCCCAGC
Organism: bacterium; assembly: GCA_051866555.1. Classification (GTDB taxonomy): domain Bacteria; phylum Bacillota; class JBJDXG01; order JBJDXG01; family JBJDXG01; genus JBJDXG01. The sequence continues at coordinate 1,327 of JBJDXG010000042.1, forward strand.
CCCTGAACTCCAAAAGTAATAATAGCCAGTACAATAACATAAAGAATCAAAAGATACATGATTTTTACTAGAATCTCATAACCAAAGGTTCCTACTGCATCAGCCATCAAAGCCAGTACCCCCAAAGGCGCTATGTACATAATAGCCATCATGATCTTGATAAGTGCTTCACTAAGATAATTAAAAAAGTCTAAAAGAACAGTTCTCTTTTTCTCCGGCAGCACCGAAACAGCAAAGCCTAAAAACAAAGCAAAGACAATAACCTGCAGAACATTGCCGTTGACCAGAGCCTCAAAAGGATTAGCCGGAATAAAGCCGATAATAGTTTCCCAAAAGCCAGGCAGACCTCCTTTATCAGCATATTCATTAGTAGCCGCCATCCCGAATTTCTGCAAAGTGAGACCAACTCCCGGCTTAAAGAGCTCACCAAAAATCAGTCCCAGGATTACTGCTATTACCGAAGTAATCGTATAATACACAAAGGTCGCTATGCCTACGAATCCGGCTGATTTTGACTTGCCTAAAGAAGCAGCTCCGCCAATCAGTGAAAAGAAAATCATCGGCATAACTACCATCTTTATCAGCTGAATAAATAAATCCCCGATCGGAGCCAATACCTTAGCCGATGGCCCCATAATCAAACCTACAATCATTCCAAGCACTGTCGCAATTAAAATCCACATACCGAGATTGCTGAAAATACTTTTTTCTTTTTTCTCCATATCTTTCCCTCCTTATCCTAAATTATAACATAATTTTCAGATTCCAAAAACAATTTTTCGGTATTTCGTAAAATCAGCATATTTATTGAGAAAATCAACTTCATTTAAGGCAGCATAATCAGCAATCAGAGTTTTTAACTCTTCTCCAGAATTAACATTTAAAGCAAACCCCCGGCCATTAACTATCTCTCTGCCGCTGTATTCATAATTTGGCAATTCCTCAATTCTGGTAATCAAGCCTTCATTTACTTCTACAACAAGGTTATCCCGAAAAATAATTATATCAAAGCTATCAGGATACGCATAGCTTTGTCCTTTATTCTGTATCCTGTCTCCTACCGTATATATTTTATTTTCACCTCTGTATTTATAAATAGATAAATTCTCCGTATCATAATAATATTCCTCAAATATATCGCCTCTGCCTTCCAGGCCATTATAAGAAAAAGCAATATCCTCCTTTTTAGAATCGCTGTCCTTATATACCTTTTCGATAATGCCGCAGGCAGAAGTCATGTTGGATAACCTGTCTATCAGAATAAATTCACCTAAAGTTTTATAATTCTTAAATTCCTGAACTGCTATACTCGCTGACAGCTGGATATTGCACAGGGCTATTTCATTTTTAGCCAATACTCCAGTCTTCAGCTTCTGTCCTGTATTGATATCCACCTTATATTTTATCTTCTCTACAGTGCAGGGAACGATTTTAGTCCCCAGCTTTAATAAAAATTCCCTGCCGACAAGCAGCTTTTCATCATCCAGCCACAAAATTGAAGCAGTAACTAAATTGCTGACTAAAATATCAGCCTCCTTGGCCAGAACACAGCCTCTTGATACATCAAGCTCCTTATCTAACTGAATAGTCACAGCTCTGCCTTTTGCCGCTTTATTCTCATTGAGATTAATGCTCTTTACTTTAGCCTTTTCATGGCTGGGCAAAACAGTTACCTCATCTCCGACCTCCAGCACTCCGCTCTCAATTTGCCCCTGAAAGCCTCTGAATTTGTGATTAGGACGGCAAACTCTTTGTACCGGCATATAAAAGCCCTTTTCTTCATTGCAGGCTGCGATATCAACATTTTCTAAATAAGTTAAAATATCTTCTCCTTTATACCATTTCATATTAGGAGATGGCTTGGTAATATTATCTCCTTCCGTCGCTGATACCGGAATATATTTTACATTTGCCAGACCTAATTCTTCCTGCAAATGATTTAAAGCACTCTCTACCTCCCGGAACCTGCTTTCACTGTAACTAACTAAATCCATTTTATTAACCGCAAAGACAAAATAGCTGATTCCCATTAAAGAACAGATTCTCGCATGCCGTTTCGTCTGTATCATTACCCCCTGGCTGGCATCTACCAAAATTACAGCCAAATCAGCAAAGGAAGCTCCTACAGCCATATTTTTAGTATATTCCTCATGTCCCGGAGTATCAGCCACGATAAAGCTTCTATTATCAGTATTAAAGTATCTGTAAGCCACATCTATAGTTATTCCCTGCTCCCGCTCTGCCATCAGACCATCTAAAAGAAGTGAATAATCAACCTTTCCGTCACGGCTTCCTACCTTGCTGTCCAGCTCTAACGCTCTTTTCTGATCAGCATACAACAGCTTAGCATCATATAAAATGTGTCCGATTAAAGTTGATTTTCCATCATCAACACTGCCGCAAGTGATAAATTTTAATAAACTCTTCATTAAAAATATCCCTCTCTTTTTCTTCTTTCCATACTGCCAATTTCCTCACTGTCAATTACTCTGGTCGTTCTTTCCGAAGACACAGCACTCATAGTTTCAGCAATAATCTCATCAAGCGTAACTGCTTCTGATTCTGTAGCTCCGGTCAGAGGATAACACCCCAAAGTCCTGAACCTGATTTTTTTCTTAATGACCTTTTCGCCCGGCAAAAGCTTCATCCGGTCATCATCGACCATAATAATATTACTGTCCCGATAAACAACCGGTCTTTCCTGAGCAAAATATAAAGGAACTATCTCGATATTCTCTCTTTTAATATATTGCCAGATATCCTTCTCGGTCCAGTTGGACAAAGGAAATACCCGCATACTCTCACCTTTATTGATTTTAGTATTAAATAATTTCCACATTTCCGGCCTTTGATTTTTAGGGTCCCAGCTTTGAAATTCATTCCTGAAAGAAAATATTCTTTCCTTCGCCCGTGATTTTTCCTCATCTCTTCTTCCTCCGCCAAAGGCAGCCGTAAAACCATACTTATTCAGTGCCTGCTTTAAAGCCTGAGTTTTCATGATATCTGTATAAGCTGCCCCATGATCAAAAGGATTTATGCCCTTTCTAATGCCTTCTTCATTAGAATAAATCAGCATTTCTATGCCTTTTTCTCTGGCTGTTTTATCTCTGAAAGCAATCATCTCTTTAAATTTCCAGGTTGTATCAATATGTAAAAATGGAAAAGGAGGTTTTTCCGGATAAAATGCTTTTAAAGCCAAATGAAGCATTACCGAACTATCCTTCCCTATGGAATATAACATCACCGGTTTTTCACACTCAGCTGCAACCTCTCTTAATATATATATCGCTTCTGCTTCCAGCTGATCTAAATGCGATAACTCACTCATAAAATGTCCCCCCTTAATATCTGTTAGCCTCTTTAGAATCAACATCTATCCTGTGAACAGTCCCGTTTCTCTCTGTAACCTGCCAATGAAGTATATTGCCCTCTTTAACCACGTTCATAATACTTCCTCTGCCGCCTAAATCAGCTCCCAAATAAATACCCAAAGCATTGTGAGAGCATTCCTTAAGACAAGAACAGCATCCCCAGCAGTTTTTAGGATATTTAATCTCAGCCTTGTTTTTTTCATTCACCTTCAGCAAGCTTCCAGGACATACAAGAGCGCAGCGCCCGCAGCCTATACATCTGGTCTCATCTATGGCTATGCTCATATTTCTCCCCCCTGCCAACCAAGTCACGCAGCAATATTTTTATTTTTCCATCCACCAATCTGGAATTAACATACTTCAAATATCTCTCATCCTTCTTGGGATAATCAAGATTTTCCGCAAAGCAATGCCATCTCGTTTCTTTTCTGGCTTTCAGATGAGCTATCAACGTTCTGCATACAGTAAGCCTTTCCCTTAACTCATAAATATACATCAATTCCTGCATGTCGTCAGCTCTAAGATTATGGCTCAATTCCCAAAGAGAGGCTATTTTCTCAGCTGCAATATCCAGCTTTTGAGCAGTATAGCCATAACTGGTCTTTATACCTCCGGCATATTCATCCATCACCTTCTGCATACTCTCTTCCAAGTCTTCACAGGTGAATATTGGCTGCTTATTATTTAAGAATAACTCTATTTCTTTTTGCTTAGAAGCAAGCAAAGCCTCTTCTTCAGCTTCCGGCAGAAAGACCTTTTGTTCCCCAATTGTTCTCATAATCGCTTTAGCAGCTATTTCACCTTCAGCCAGAGCTCCGGTAACATACTTCTGCGGACAGCCTCCGGCTGCATCTCCTGCCGCAAACAAATCCTTAATCGTCGTTTCTCGGTTAATATCTACCCAATAACCGCTGGCAGTATGACCGCCAACAATATAAGGCTCAGTCCCTTCTATTTCTACATTTTCTTCACTCGGCTCTTTCCCAGATTCCAGCCACTTAAGCGTCTGACTGGGAGCCATATTCAAATAAGCTTTTTTCAAGCTCTCATTCTGCTCTTTATTTATCCCGACAGTTTTTAAATAGCACGGACCTTTTCCGGCCAAATTTTCTTTAACCGTACCATAAACTCTTTCTGATGTAGTTAAACCATATTTAGCTTCATATATTTCTCCGGCTGAATTTACCTGCTTGGCTCCCACGCCCTGGGCTATAGTTCCGGTCGGGGCAATAGTATCCTTACATCTTAAAGCAATAAAGCGCATTTCAAAGGTCGTCATCTCTGCCCCATTTCTTATTCCCATAGCATAGCCTGCTCCCGTATTAAACGGAGAATACCACATCTTATGCCTGGAAAATCCGGGATTATTAGGTCGGTATAAGCCAGAAGCACCTCCGGTAGCACAGATTACCTTTTTGGCTCTTATTTCATACAGCACCTTTTCTTCAAGGCCGACAGCAAAAGCACCCAACACCTCATTGTCTTTCACCAGATAATCAATCACATTTACATAATTAAGTACCTTTATCTGAGAATGCTTTTGCACCTCAGCCGCTAAAATCGGCTTTATATTTTCCCCGTTTATTTTAATATTGCGATTGCCTCTGGCCATATACTCGCCGTTTTCATCCTTTAAAATCACCAGCCCCATGGCTTCCAGCTTTTCAGCCGTTTTATTCAGCCCTTCAGCCATAGTCAGCAGAAGATCCTCCCTCACTATCCCGGCTGCATCCTTTTTAGCATAATCAACATAAAAATCAGGCGTTTTGCCCTTTACTATGTAAGCATTAAGAGCATTAACTCCGGCAGCCAAGCAGCCGCTTCGCTTTATATTGGCTTTTTCAGCAATCAATACAGAAAGAGCTGAATTTTCCGCTATGGTTATCGCACTGTAACAACCGGCAGTACCGCCACCAATTATCAGCACATC
>JBJDXG010000043.1:0-6600 GCA_051866555.1 bacterium
GAAGCTGAATCAGTATCTTGCCGGTAAATACTCCGTTGGCACCAAGACAAATCATTTTAAACGCATCAGCTGCCGCATTGCCGGTCATGCCTATACCGCCTCCGGCCCAAAGAGGAATTTGTCCCTGAAGTCCCTGATTTACCGCCGCTAAATAGCAGTCACGCAGCTTGGAAACAACAGGATGACCAGTATGGTCAAGAGAAATCTCATTAGCAGCTCCCGTACCGCCCTGAATACCGTCAATAAAGAAGCCGCCGCATATTTTATAAGGGTCACGCAAAAGATTATTATATACAGAAACAGAAGTAGCCGAAGCCGCACATTTAATAGCTACCGGCACTCTGAAGCCAAAAGCCGCATTCATGGACAAATGCATTTTCTGCACCGATTCTTCAATAGAATACAGTCCCTGATGATTTGGCGGTGAATGAAGGGTAGCCTTCGGCACACCCCTTATCGCCTGGATATGCTCCGCAACCTTAGCGGAAGGCAAAAGACCGCCATCGCCCGGCTTGGCCCCCTGACCTATCTTAATCAGGATTCCTGCCGGATCGACCTTCATTCTTGGCAGAGCCTTAACGATTCTGTTCCAGCCAAAATGACCGGAAGCAATCTGCATAATCATATATTTCAACTGTTCAGATTCCAAAAGTCTGACCGGCATACCGCCTTCACCGGAGCACATTCTGACCGGCAGACCGCACTTTTCATTTAAGTAGGCAACAGCCAAAGCAATAGCTTCCCAGGCTCTGGTAGATAAAGCACCGATAGACATATCGCTGAAAATCAAAGGATAGATCCAGTTGACCGGAGGAGTTTTTTCGGTTGCCTTTAAGACTCCTCCTTCAGCTTTAAGCGGCAGCTCATGCGGCAGAAGATTACGCCCGAAAGGTGCTCTGATATCAAAGGTATGGCGTTCTGAATCAAGCGCCGGGTCAGTCATCTGGCTGATACGGCCGACAATGATCTGGTCCAGAGTACGCTGAGCGTTCAGGTTAGTCCTGCCGCCGCGCTTAATAGTATTCCCATTTTTCCGGGCTATCAGATTATAGCGGTTATCCGGATTGCGCACCGGTCTTATCGCATTATTAGGGCAAACCTTGGCGCACATGCCGCAGCCTACACAAAGATTATTCAAATCAGTTTTCTGTCTGATAGTAGTTACTGTAATCTGCTGCCGCTCCGGATTAGGCTGGTCGCCAAAGGAAACTGCAACATCACGTCTGGCTACAAAGGCTTCCAGAGCATTCTTAGTACAGGAAGCAAGACAGCTGCCGCAAAGAGTACATCTGTCCGCATGGTACTCTAAATTCCACTTCAAATCCTGTTTAGTCAAGTCCTGAGTTCTTACTGTTTGCATCTTTGCACCTCCAAATCATGATTTATCACAATTACTTCGCGTTCATCAGGATAAATATCCTTAGTCATGTCACGGTCAGGCAAAATCGTATTTAAGCCGCAGACCTCAGAAGAAATGGCAATCATCTGATCATCTCCGCCCACAACTACCGGACGCAGCTTCTTAGAATCACAGCAGGTGATCATATCACCACTCGGCAAAACCCCAATTACTGTGTTCGGGCCGTTCATTTCCAAATGCCCCAGTGACTGACGAAGCAGTCTGAGAACATCTCTGTCCTCCCTCAGATCAGCTTCCGCAAACGGCAAAGGAGTTAAAACATGCTTGAAATACTTGATCGGCCATTTCAGCTGCCGCAAAACATAGTGCATAGTATAAAGGAAGGTCTGGGAATCAGATTCAAATCCTATATAACCGCGGTGCAAAGATTTCTGATATTCTTTATTTTTAGTGTAAAAGGTATTTTCCCCGTTAGCGCACAGAGTATAGCCCTGAATAAAAAACGGATGGGCAGCATAACGCACAATAGCATAATTAGTGTTTTGCCGGCATTGGGCAACAATGCTTTTAGCCGTTAATTCTTCACTTTCCTGCCACAGGTTAAAATACTCCGCAATATCTCTTGGATCACCTATCTCCTTTAAGGTTAAAACATCAGGCCAGAAGGAATAAGCAAAGCCTTCCCCCTCCAGCGCATATCTCAAGTCCAGACGAGTATCTAAAAGCAGCTCCTCTTTAGTCTGAGAATCAGCCTCCCGATAGTCTTCAGGATAATCATAATTGCGAAATACATAATAAGGCATAGCCTCGATTTCCAGACCCGGCTTGGCATTTACCTCAGGAATCCATTCTGCGGCTAAGCTGAAGCCTTTAGATGCCATATAAGCATCTACGATATCCAGACCCTTTTTAGTACAAGCCAGAGATAAAAGAGGCTTATCCTTATAATCTCCAAATACTCCGTATAAGTCCTGCATAACCATCGCAAAGCCGGAATTATCATGACCTTCCTGCTGCGGAAGCATCAGATACAGCGCCTTAGACGGATGAACCGGAACTTTGCTTTTAATAGACCCAATTCTACACATAATCTCTCCCCCATCTTCTCCTGCTAAAGAACATAACCAGGTTATGTTCCTATCTTTTTGTATTGTGAAAATGCATTTTAATTTTAGTAAACTTATTTTATCACATTAATTGCCTGAAGGCAACAAAAAAACAGGCTCTTTTTCAAGAACCTGTTTTTTTCTTCTGCTTAAAGTGCTGACCGTTCTGTTTTGTCAAGACTATATGTACCGTGCTTTTGCTCACACTGAAAATTCGCGCCGCCCGCCTTACTGTAGTTTTAGTAGCCAGGATATAATCGCCTATCTCCAGTACCCGCTTTTGAATATGGTCTTTCATAATGCTCCTCCCTGCACATTTCCTTAATTACTATTATATATGGCAGGTACGGCCCTAATATGATTTTATCAGCGATTAAATCCTTTACTTCGCCCTGTAAGTCCATTCTTCCATATTGCCTCTTACTGTTTTCTGCCAGCTGTATTCAACTGCTTTTTCTTTTTTCACCGCCTTGGGAGCAGCTTCCTTAGCTGCTTTTGGTTTCTCTACCGGTCCTGATTTGACCACAGGCATATTCTTGACCGGAGCCGGCTTTTCCTGAATCAGCCGCACCGGTTCTTCCTTTTTATTTCCCGCATGATAACTGCCTAAAGCCATGCTCAATAATAAAAACAGGCCCAAGCAGCAGTAAATTATTTTTTTTGCTTTCATCCTTCTACCACCTCACCCTTAGCTTGCCCCAAAATTCCCATCTTATACCCGGCTGATAAAAAGTAACATTTGTTTTAAGAAAATCATAATATACAGTACAGAAAAAGAAAGGAGGCTCTTATAATGGCAGATCAATCAAACCTGAATGAAGAACGCGGCGGTATCTACGGCAATTATGGCGGCGGCAACTGCGGTAACTGCAATAACTATGGCAATTACGGCAACGACTGCGGCTGTATGAATAATTATAATAATCCTTACGGAGGTGACTGCTGCAGCAGCTGCTGCAATAATATCAACGACTGCGGCTATGGTTACGGCTATGGCTTTGGCTGCGGCTTAGACGGCAACTATGGTTATAATCCTTATATGGGATTCGGCTACGGTATGGGATGGTCATCAGGCTTTTTCCCTGGCTATGTCTGCGGAATCTGTCTGGATGAATACCTGATTCAATATGCTTGTCAGCTAAGAGGCGAAAGCGTCAGAATCATTTTGGAACATTCCCCTTCCATCTGCGGCAGGCTGGTCCAGATCAATCTCTCCTATCTCTCTGTTTCTGTTGATGGAACAGTTGCCTATATTCCATTCTGCGAAGTAGTCGCTATCATCCCAATTTAAGAAAGGAGGAAAACTAATGTCAGATGAAATGAGCTGCAATGAAGAACGCTGCATGGGAGGCGGAACCTCTATCTGTCCTGATGACTATTTTTCTCAGATTCTCTGCAGTTTAAAGGGAGAGCTGGTCAGAGTGCTGACCAAAGCTGATGAATGCGGCGTTATCTGCGGCAGATTAGTTACTATAGCCTGTGATTACATCGCAGTTTCCTGTGATGGCACAGTAGCATATATTTTACTTTGCCAGGTTACGGCAATATTCCCGATTTAAAATAACAGAAAGGAGGCTAACCTATGACAGAAGAATTAAAGGAAGAACGCTGCGGCTGCGGGGGCGGATATGGTGATATGGGCTATAATAATGGCTATAATAATATGGGCAACTGCGGCGGCTGCGGGGGCGGATATGGTGATATGGGCTATAATAATGGCTATAATAATATGGGCAACTGCGGCGGCTGCGGAGGTTCTTATTATTTTGATACCTGTCCGGAGGACTGCTTCGTTCAGATATTATGTGAATTAAAGGGTGAGCTGATCAAGGTTTTAACCGAAGGACAATGTGAGGGAACTATCATTGGCCGCCTGGTCAGCGTAGCCCGTGATTTCGTCAATGTATCCTGTGACGGCAGTGTAGCCGCTATTCGGCTGTGCAAAATCGTTGCTATTATTCCTATTTAAAAGCCCTTAAAATCATTTAAGGACAGAAAACTCTTAAACGTTTTCTGTCCTTTTCATTTCAGCCTGACGACCTCACAGCCGGGATAATAATGACGCAGAATAGTATGAGCCTCCCTGCCCTCTTTAGCCAAACCATTGGCCCCGAACTGGCAAAGTCCTACCCCATGACCATAACCGGTCGTATAAAAGGTAATTTTCCCCTCTTCCGTCTTCCAGGTAAAAGCAGTTGAACGCAGACCCAAAAGGGAGCGTATCTCTCTCCCGGTAAAAGACTTATCATTGATTTTGATTTCAGCGATCCTGCCGCTCTTAGTCCTTTTTATAACCTTCAGACTAACTCCGGAACCAGACAGCTTTAATTTTTCCTGCAAAGCAGCCAGGGACAAGGTTTTAGCCTCATGATAACGCAAGGATTTCTTATCCCAATGGCATTCGACCCCCTCTAAATAAGGCAGCCGCTGCCCAAAGACCTCTTCTGAGCTGGCCGTCCTTCCGCCGCAGGTGGAGTGATAATAAGCATTAATTAATTCTCCCTGATAAAATAAAACTTCCCCCTTGGTCGCCAGCACAGCCTGTCTGATTCTCTCCCGATTGACCGGATAATCAGCTCCCCAGCGTTTTTTCATCTCAGCCTCACTAATCCAGGCCTGAGACCTTTTAAAATCACTGCTGATTGCCTTGGAACCATAAGCAGTCTGCTTTAAGGCATAGGTTCTGGCCGCTATCGCCTGCGCCTTTAAGGCCTCTAAAGCAAAGCCTGCCGGCATCTCTCCTGCTATTACCCCCTGCAAGTACTCATCTAAATCCAGCCTGATAAGCTTATTTCCCTGTTTAAGAGTGATTGAGCGGTCTTTAACAGCCGCTTTTTTATTTTTCGGCAGCAATAGCCTGGTCTCCTCATTTTCTTTTATCGAGCCCCAAACTATCATACTGGGCAACCCGATAATCAAAAAAAATATTATGGTTAAAAAAGCTGCGATCGTCCGTTTCACCTTTTATCCCTCCAGCCTGTCTTGTCCTATATATATGGAATAAAAGGCAAAATAGAACAAAAAAGCTTTGGGAATAATCATCCCAAAGCTGCACAATTAAATGCTTATTTTTCAATCCGCTTTATGTTGACCCCGATTGAACGCAGTCTGTCCTCTATTCTGTAATAGCCGCGGTCAATATATTCTATATTGGTGATTTCGGTTTCTCCCTCAGCTACCATACCGGCCAGTATGAGAGCTGCACCGGCCCGAAGGTCGGTTGCCTTAACGGGAGCACCGGCAAGCTTGCGCACACCATTGATAACCGCTGTATGACCTTCTATTTTTATGTTGGAGCCCATTCTTTTCAACTCATCAGCATGCATAAAACGATTCTCAAATACCGTTTCCGTAACCACGCTCGTGCCGCTGGCAACAGCCAAAAGGGCCATGAACTGCGCCTGCATATCTGTGGGAAATCCGGGATAAGGCAAGGTCTTGATATTGACCGCCTTGCAGCGTTTTTTCGCTGTAACCCGTATATTACCCTCTTCCTCTATGATCGATACCCCGGCCTCTCTCAGCTTGGCTGTTACCGGCTTTAAATGATCAAACACTACGTTCTTAACCAGAATATCCCCCTGAGCCATAGCTGCCGCCACCATAAAGGTTCCTGCCTCTACCCGGTCAGGAATAACAGCATAACGGATACCTCTCAGCTCCTGCACACCTTCTATCTTAATGACATCTGTACCTGCTCCTCTGACCTTAGCGCCCATGGAATTTAAGAAATTAGCCAAATCGACTATCTCCGGCTCTTTCGCTGCATTTTCCAGCGTAGTCGTACCCTCAGCCAGACACGCTGCCATCATAATATTTTCCGTTGCCCCAACGCTGGGAAAATCCAGATAGACCTTCTCGCCAACCAGCTTACTGCATTTCGTAGAGATACAGCCATGATTAGTTACCACCTCTGCTCCCAGAGCTGCAAAGCCCTTTAAATGCAAATCGATTGGACGGCTGCCGATGGCACAGCCTCCCGGTATAGAAACCTTAGCCTCACCAAGCCGGGCAAGCAAAGGCCCCATAACATAAAAGGAAGCCCGCATTTTGCGCACTAAATCATAGGGAGCTTCGCAGGTATGTAGATTATCTGCATTAATAATCAAAAGATCATCCTCACGCTTTACCACA
>JBJDXG010000044.1:0-6596 GCA_051866555.1 bacterium
AGGCTTTATGCGGCCTGCGATGACTTTTTTATCTATTCAACTGTCAAAGACCCGATACTATAAAACGCACTATTGCTCCAAGCATAATATCACCGCCTTTGCACAAATATTTTATCCTGCGCAAAGAAAAAATATGCACTTGAAAAATATAAGATTTCATGATAAAATTATAAACTAGTGAGTATACTTTAAAGGAGGTGACATTATGCCAAATATTAAAGCATCTGTACAAGACGTTAAAAGAACAGCCATCAGAAATAGCCGCAACAGATCTGTTAAAGCTAGCTTAAAAACAAGTTTTAAAAAATTTGAAGCTCTAGTTGCTGAAAATAAAATGGATGAAGCTGCTGAATTTTTCAAATCCGTAGTGAAAGGACTTGATAAAGCAGTAAGCAAGGGTATCATCCATAAAAATACAGCTTCCCGCAAAAAATCACGTTTAGCTGTAAAACTAAATAAAGTATCTGCTTAAAACATAAAGGATATTATCTTTATTGCCTAAAATAACGATAATATCCTTTTTTAGTCCTGCTATTTACTGATTATTTTAAGCAGCAGCTGCTCTAATATCAGCCAGCTGTTTTCCCTGTTGTTTTTTAACTGCGTATCAGCTGCCGCTAATTCCTGCCAGATAAAATTCAGCTCAGCAGCCGTAAAATTATCCTTCCTTCGCTCATGCTTCTCTATAATAAAATCATAGCTTATCCCCAGCTCTTTTTTGATAATATTTTTTTCTGCACCACTCGCTAAATTATTTTTAATCTGCCAATACAGCCTCAGCTCCCTTTGAATGAGGGAAAAGACCAGAAGAGGCGGTTGATTCAAGTCCCTTAGACAATGGAGATAAATCAAAGCCTGATCAAGATTGCGGTCCAAAATAAAATCTAAAAACTTAAAGATATTCTGCTCAGTCTGACGGCCTAGGATTTGTTCAGCGTCTGCCAGCTCTATCTTTTCCTTTTTCCCCAAATACAGAGCCATTTTTTCCATTTCCTGCTCCATGATGCCCAAATCACTGCCGATCAACTGAATGATATAATTAACTGTCTTTCTGTCAATCAGCTTCCTGTGCTCACTCCAAAACTTAACCAGCCATTTTTCCATTTCCCAGCTTTTTAAAGGACCTAAATCCACCACAGTTCCGGAGGATACCAGGAGCTGATAGATTTTTTTCTTTTTGTCAAGCTTATCCAGCAGCAACACCAGATAAGCAAAATCAGGCAGCTGCTCACAGATACTGTACAGCTTTTCTTCTTCCTTTTCATTTTTAAATACATTTCCCGCCTCATAAACTACCAATCGGCAATTATCTAAAAAAGGATACGTCTCCACCGCCTCAGCCAGCAAAGGAAGCTGTTCCTCAGTTAAATACTGATAATTTAAGGAAGGCTCCTGCAAAAGCTTAGCCTTTAAGGCAGCGATAATTTTTTCCTTCAGATGCTCCTGAGAACCATTCAGTACCAGCAAATTGGTCACCTTTTTTTTCTCTAATTCCTGCAAAAACATTACATAATTCATCTTACTCCTGCCTCTTTCATCGTCTTAATAGTACAGCGGCAGCCATTCGTCTTAACCAATACCGCGCCCTCATTATCTGTCCGCAAAACCCTTACTCCGGCCCCTTGCAGCCTGTCCAATATTTCCTTGGCCGGATGACCGAAGCGATTGTTTTTTCCTACAGATATAATGCCTATCTGAGGAGAAACTGCTTGCAGAAACAAAGCAGAGGTTGAAGTACTGCTGCCGTGATGACCAACCTTAAGTATGTTACTGGCTAAATTCTCCCTTCGCCTTAACAATTCCTCTTCTCCTTCAGCCTCCAAGTCCCCGGTAAACAATATTTTCAGCTGACGGTAAGTCAGCTTCAGAACCAGAGAAGAATTATTGCCCTCCTCAACTCTTCCGGCAGGATACAGAACCTGCAAAATAATTTTGTCTCCCAGATAAAAAGTATCCCCTGCCCTGACCTTATGCCAGGAAATATTTCTGGCTCTTATTTCCCGTTCAAAATCCTCCGGCCCTTCTGTACTGCTGCAAACCTCCTTTACCGGCATAGAAGAGAGAACAGCTAAAGCCCCGGAGTAATGATCCTCATGAAAATGAGTTATAAAGAGAAGGTCAACGCTTTTAACCCTTTGCCGGCGCAAAATCCTTACCGGATCAGCAGGTCCGCCGTCAATAACTATATTTTTTCCGCCTGGAGTCTGCAATAATATACAGTCTCCCTGACCTACATCAAAAAAGGTTACCTGCAAAGGAGCAAGGAAAAGCTGCCAGAAAATCTGAGCAACAAATACTAGCGCTACTATGAATGCAGTTAAGGCGGCAGCTTTTTTCCGGTATTTTTCCGCTCCCCAAAGCCAAATACCCCATAAAAAATAGTAAGCCAAGAGATAAAATAAAGAAAAGGAAGCAATATTCACATAAGCATACTTTAAGCCGGCAGTCAGATTGATAAGCCACAGAGCCAGAGACAACAGCAAATCAATCAGTCCGGCTAAGGAAGCCCCTAAAACGCCAAAGCCCATGACAGCAAAGGATAAGGTTAAAAATAGAACTCCCTCCAGAATGGGAACTGCTGTGATATTCACCAGAACCGATAAAACCGCAATTTCCTGAAAATAATACAGTAAAAGCGGCAAAAGCCAGCTTTCAACCGCTAAAACAGAGCTTAAAGCCAGATTGAATTTTTCCGGCAGAAAGGACAGCCTGGCCTGCCAAAAAGGCATGAGCAGCAGCAAAGCCAAGACAGCCAAAAAGGAAAGCTGGAAGCTTAAATTAAACAGATTTAAGGGATTTACCAGGAGCATGATTAAAGCACTGCAAAACAAGAGATGCAGAGTCGATACCTGCCGCTTAAGTAACCGACTGATAATTAAAAAAAGAGCCATAATGCCTGCCCGGACAACAGGCAGAGAAAAGCCGGCTACCGCCATATAAAGGACAACTGCCAGACAATTTAAGGTGTGCTTTAACTTTTTCGGCAGAAAAAATATACTCCAGAATAAATTGCTGAAAATCAGGACAAAGAAAATATTTTGACCGGAGGCAGCTAAAACATGGCTAAGCCCTGCCCGGCGGAATTTTTCTTCCCATTCCCGGCTGATTTTATTAGCATCGCCAAAAGCCATGCCGGCAGCCAAACTGGTTTTTTCCGGCGGCAAATAAAGCTCCATCCTTTTAACTATACCTTCCTTTAAGGAGCTGATACAGCTTAACCAATTTTTCCCGCGCAGGCAGGCTGTTTCCTGCTGCAAAAAGGAAAAACCCTGTATATCAGAGGTAAGCCAGAAGTCCTGATTCATCCCCGGATTATAGGACACCGGCGGTTTAGTAAGCTTACCCTGCCAAACAAGATAATCCCCCACCCGATAAGGCAATTTTTTCTCACCATACAGCCTTATTCTGGCGGAAAGGGGCACTGCATTAACCTTCTTTAATTTTATTACCGCATAATTCTTTTCCGCAGGTCCAAGAGCCGTCACCATCCCTTCAGCCTTAACCTCTTTATAATAAAAATGACTTAAAAGGTTTTCTCTCACCTCGAGATGCCAATTAGTCCACCAGGCTCCCAGAAAAACAATAAGCAGCAGAAAAAAGCAGCGTTTCAAAAGCGGTTTAGCCATCAGACAAAGAACAGCAGCCAGTCCCGCACCCAGCAAATAAATATTGCTGCGTACAAAAAAACCCCAGGCTATACCGCAGGCATAAATAAGACAAGATTTTATGAGAAGCGTCATTATAAGGCAAGCCTATCCTTCAGATTTTCCCACTTTTTCTGCCCAATGCCCGGCACCTGCATTAAATCCTCCAGACTGGCAAAGCTGCCATTGCTTTCCCGGTATTTAACTATCCTCTCAGCCAGAGCAGGCCCTATCCCGGGCAGTGAATCAAGCTCTCCCGCATCCGCAGTATTAATGTTTACTAAGCCGCCTGATTGTTTATTGGGCATTGCCTGAATCCCTGTTTCAGTCTGAAGATTGATTTTTTCAGGCACGACTATCTTCTGCCCGTCAGTAAGCACCGCAGCCAGGTTAACCTGGTCCAAATCAGCCTCTGGCCTCGCCCCCTTAGCCAATTCAAGTGCATCTATAACTCTTTGCCCGCTTACTAAAGAATAAACCCCGGGCTGGTTTACCGCACCGCCTATATGTACGACGATTTCCTGTTCATTTTTTACTGTTTTTTCAGAATCGACCTTGTCTGCGGTATCCAATACTATTTCCTGCTTTCCCTGATAATAATGCACCGCTAACCCGGCACCGAACAGCAGCAAACAAATTATCATCCCCAATAAGATCATTTCTTTTTTATTAAACAATTTTTTCCACCTCCTTTCTCTAAAATTCTCCTTTTTTATTCCTTTTCCTCCCTGAATATAGAAAAAAGCGGAACTCGTAAAGAGTTCCGCTTTTTTAACTAATTTTCTAACTAACGGCTGCAGTTGCTAGGTCCGGAAGATTTACTGCTTCCTTGTTGGCTGCTGGAATTTTGTGCCGCGTTGCTTGCTTGACTTGAGTCTTGAGCTGAGTTGCTGGCACTGGAAGAACTGCTGTTAGTGCAGTTGCTTGCTTGTTGGCTGGATTTAGATTTTGCTTTGCTTGCATCTACAGAAGATTGAGCTGAATTGCTTGCCTGACTGGAATTGCTTTGGCTTGAATATTTATTGGACATGTGAAAACCTCCTTTAAATTTTTCTTACTGGAAGCACAATTCTAGCTTGCGTCTTTTGGGCTTAATTTATCCAAGAAAAAAATTACTCTTTTTGAAATTTTTTATGCAAAAAAGAGAACTGCTAAAAGCAGTTCTCTCTAATCCTCTAAAATTATTACTTGAATCCCAATTCCCCCATTAACACTTGACAAAAGTTCCTTTAATTCCTGCACATTATCATTTCTAAGACGAATACATCCCTCTGAAGCGTTGCTGCCAATACTGGCATAATCATGAGTGCCATGAATGCCTATCCCGTCCCAGCCAGTATTTAAGGAAATAAACCAAGGTCCATAAGCCCCCTTAATCTCTCCTCTTCCATCTTTGAAATCATGAGTCCAATCACTGGCATCATTAATTTTATCTACTACAAAAGGAATTTCTGTACACGGAGTTCCGGGCTTCGCTCCTGGAAGCGACTCCATTACATTACCCCAGCTAACAGGAGTAGTACAGTCTCCATCCCACTGCTTATCACCAGGATTTTTGCCTACAGCACAGCCAAAAACACGGTAAGGTCTCTCAGAACCATTTTTATACAGCTCCAACACATGGGAAAGCTTATGAATCTTAATGCTATATAATGTCTTAGCCTCATCGGCCAAAGCAATACCAGAAAACATAAACAACAGTAACAAAATCAAAATAAATATTTTCTTCATAAGCAAAAATAGCCTGAAAATTTATTTTACTACTATATTAACCAGCTTATTAGGCACAACGATTACCTTAACTACATTTTTCCCGGCTACAGCCGCAGCAATTTTTTCCTCCGCTAAAGCAAGGGATTCCAATTTATCTTTAGCCAGATCAGCAGCAGCCTCGATCTTGCCTCTTACCTTGCCGTTTATCTGAATTACTACCGTTACCTTATCTTCCACCGTATATTCCTCTTGATAAACAGGCCAGGACTGACGATGAATCGATTCCTCTTTGCCTAAATTATGCCATAACTCCTCTGTCATATGCGGAGCAAACGGAGCAAGCAGCAGAAGAAGATTTTCCAGACTGCATTTCCACAGAGCCGTATTATTATTTTTTTCTCTTTGCAGATATAAA
This sequence comes from bacterium, assembly GCA_051866555.1. Lineage (GTDB taxonomy): Bacteria > Bacillota > JBJDXG01 > JBJDXG01 > JBJDXG01 > JBJDXG01. Next base: position 5,773 of record JBJDXG010000044.1, read on the forward strand.
GCATTAACCAGTTCCATAATCGAGCTGATAGCCGTATTAAAGCTGAAACGGCTGATATCTTCTGTCACTTTTTTAATAGTCTTATGCACAGCCTTAATCATCTCTTTATCAGCCTCATCATTCAGCACAAAAGCACTGTCAGCCTTGATTATTTCCTCTTTATATTCATCAACCAAGCGCCATACTCTGTTTAAGAAGCGAAAAGCACCTTCTACGCCTTTATCACTCCACTCCAAATCCCTTTCCGGCGGAGCAGCAAAAAGCATAAACAGACGTGCTGTATCAGCACCATAATCCCGAACGATTTTATCAGGATCGACCACATTGCCCTTAGATTTAGACATTTTAGAGCCATCCTTAATTACCATACCCTGAGTAAGCAGGTTGGCAAAAGGCTCTCTGGCATTGACCAGCCCTAAATCGGACAAGACCTTAGTAAAAAATCTGGCATAAAGAAGATGCAGAATAGCATGCTCAATTCCACCGATATACTGGTCTACTGACATCCAGTAATCTACCTTTTCCTTAGCAAAAGGCAATTCCTGATTTCTCGGATCAGTATAACGCAGATAATACCAGGAAGAGCAGATAAATGTATCCATAGTATCTGTTTCTCTTTTAGCAGGAGCACCGCACTTAGGACAAACCGTCTGCACAAAGCTTTCACATCTGGCTAATGGAGAACCGCCGGCATCATTTTGGAAATCAGCATCCTCCGGCAAAAGAACCGGCAGATCTTTTTCCGGCACAGGCACAAGTCCGCAGTGCTCACAATAAATAAACGGAATAGGATTGCCCCAATATCTCTGACGGGAAACAAGCCA
>JBJDXG010000045.1:0-6528 GCA_051866555.1 bacterium
GGCGGCATCTATGGCAGCTTTGCTGCTGGCTTCAGGTGCGCCTAAGAAACGGTTTGCTTTGCCCCATGCCAGAATTATGATTCATCAGCCGTCAGGCGGTGCTCAGGGTCAGGCAACTGATATTGATATTCAAGCCAGAGAAATTCTGCGTATGCGTGAAATGCTGAATAATATCTTAGTAGAGCATACTAAAAGACCTTTGGCGCAAATTGAAAAGGATACAGATCGTGATTTCTTTATGTCACCTGATCAGGCTAAGGATTACGGCTTGATCGATGAGGTTATCAAACGTGAGAAAGAACCTGCTGACAGTAATAAATAAGAGGTGGTGGAGTTATGTTTAAATTCACTGATGAAAAAGGACAAATAAAATGTTCTTTTTGCGGTAAGGGACAGGATCAGGTACGCAAGCTGATTGCGGGCCCCGGTGTTTATATTTGTGATGAATGTATTGAGTTATGCAATGAGATCATTGATGAAGAACTGCATCAGGAAAGTACGGTGGATTTAGGGGATATTCCGAAACCTCAGGAAATAAGAAAAATTTTGGATGATTATGTGGTTTCGCAGGATAAAGCTAAGAAAGCTTTGGCGGTAGCTGTTTATAACCATTATAAAAGGATCAATGCCGGTTCTGAGCTTGATGGCGTAGAGCTGCAGAAGAGCAACATACTTATGCTGGGGCCTACCGGTTCAGGCAAGACACTGCTTGCCCAGACTCTGGCCAGAATTATCAACGTTCCTTTTGCTATTGCCGATGCCACCTCTCTGACTGAAGCCGGTTATGTAGGGGAAGATGTAGAGAATATCCTGCTCAAGCTGATTCAGGCAGCAGATTTCGACATAGAAAGAGCGCAAAGAGGAATCATCTATATTGATGAAATAGATAAGATTGCCCGTAAATCGGAAAATCCATCTATTACCCGTGATGTTTCCGGAGAAGGTGTACAGCAGGCCCTTTTGAAAATTTTAGAAGGCACAGTAGCCAGTGTTCCGCCGCAGGGCGGCAGAAAGCATCCGCATCAGGAATTTATTCAAATCGATACTACTAACATCTTATTTATCTGCGGAGGGGCCTTTGACGGCATTGATAAGATCATTGAATCTCGGGTCAATAAGAAGGTTCTGGGCTTTGGTGCTGAAATAAAGACCAAGAAGGACCGCAAGTTAGGTGAGATTTTAAGCGGCGTTCTGCCGGGTGATCTTTTGAAATTCGGTTTGATTCCTGAGTTTATTGGCCGTTTGCCGATCGTAGTTACTCTGGAAGCTCTGGATAAGGATGCCTTAGTCAAGATACTTAATGAACCGAAAAATGCCCTGGTAAAACAATATACTAAGATGATGGAACTGGATGACGTGGAATTGGAATTTACAGACGGTGCTTTGGAGAAGATTGCTCAGCTGGCAATTGAAAGAAATACCGGAGCACGTGGACTGAGATCGATTATTGAAAGTCTGATGCTGGATATTATGTATGAAATTCCTTCTCGGGAGGATGTCAAGAAATGCATCATTAACGAAGAGGTTGTAGAGAAGCATCTTGAACCGGTAATCGTTTCCCTGAATAAACGGGGCAGAAAGAAAAAAGAAGAAAGTGCCTGATTTGGGCCTTGAGGCAAGACTGATGTATTTCAGTCTTGCTTTTTTAGCTAGTGTTTTCCTTTGATGGATAAAATGTGACCTGTGAGGAGAAAATAGATTTGTGTTAGAACTGATGAGGAGGTTGCATTGATGAATAGTGGATTTGGAAGTATTCTCAGCTATGTTCAGGTGTTCTTTGCGATTATTATCGGTATTTATTTCTGGAACCTGCTGAAATCACAGCAGGGAAGCAAGGTGGCTGTTGAACGTGAATCACGTAAGGAAATGGATAAATTACAGAAAATGCGTGCCGTTTCCTTGACCCAGCCTTTGGCTGAAAAGACGAGACCCGGCTCTTTTCAGGAGATAATTGGTCAGGAGGAAGGTCTTGCGGTTTTGCGGGCGGCTTTGTGCGGACCTAATCCGCAGCATGTTATTATTTACGGTCCGCCCGGGGTAGGCAAGACTGCGGCTGCCAGACTGGTTCTGGAGGAAGCCAAAAAAAACAGCATTTCACCGTTTGGCAAGCAGGCTAAGTTTGTTGAGCTGGATGCAACGACGGCTCGTTTTGATGAAAGGGGAATTGCTGACCCGCTGATCGGTTCAGTGCATGATCCTATCTATCAGGGAGCAGGTGCGATGGGGGCTGCCGGTATTCCCCAGCCTAAGCCGGGAGCAGTGACTAAAGCGCATGGCGGAATACTGTTTATTGATGAGATTGGGGAATTGCATCCGATCCAGATCAATAAACTGTTAAAGGTGCTGGAGGATCGTAAGGTATTTTTGGAAAGTGCTTATTATAATGCTGAAGATAATACTATTCCAAGTCATATTCATGATATTTTTAAAAATGGCCTGCCGGCTGATTTTCGCTTAATCGGCGCAACGACCAGACAGCCGGAGGAGATTCCTCCAGCTATTCGTTCACGCTGTGTGGAAATTTTTTTCCGTTCCCTAACTCAGGATGAAATTGCCAGAGTGGCGGAAAATGCGCTGAAAAAGGTGCGCTTCACCTTAGAACCAGGAGCATTGGAAGTGATTAAGAAATATGCTAATAATGGGCGGGAAGCGGTGAACATAGTTCAGATAGTTCTGGGTGTCGCGATTAATCGCGGTGACACAGCTGTTAAATGCGAGGATGTGGAATGGGTAGTGAGCAGCGGACAGTATATGCCCCGGCCTGAAAGAAGGGTGGCGGATGAACCGCAGGTGGGTCTGGTCAATGGTCTGGCTGTTTATGGTGCCAACATGGGGGCGATGATGGAGGTGGAAACTACTCTCATTCCGGCCTCTTCAGGCAATGGTCAGATTACAGTGACTGGCGTAGTGGAGGAAGAAGAGATTGGGGCTAAGGGCAGAACTATGAAACGCAAGAGTATGGTTAAGGGTTCGGTGGAAAATGTAGTTACAGTGCTGCGTAAGCTTCTGCCTCTTTTAGACCCCAGGGACTTTGATATCCATGTTAATTTTCCGGGCGGGACACCGGTTGACGGCCCTTCTGCCGGCGTTACTATCGCTACTGCTTTAAGCTCGGTTCTGCTCGACCTGCCGGTCGATAATAAATTAGCTATGACCGGAGAAGTGTCTATCCGGGGCATGGTGCTGCCGGTAGGCGGTGTTCCTGCAAAGGTAGAAGCTGCTAAGCGGGCGGGAGCTAAGCGGGTGATCATTCCGGCTGACAATTGGCAGGAGATTTTTAAAACTCTGGAAGGAATAGAGGTTATTCCGGTAAAAAAATTAGAAGATGTATTAAAGCTTGCTTTTGTGGATACGGCAAGGAAGGAATCTCCTGTTTCTGTAAGGCGTGATTTCTTTGCCGGATCAAAAATTTCAGCCGGAGTCTAGTACTTCGGCTTTTTCAGTTTACAATTAGCTCTTGAACAGGTATAATTTACAGTATTGGAGGTGCGTGAACAGATGAATGAATTAAAAGACGATTTAGAGATACAGGAAGTAAAAAACAAAGCTTTGCCTCTTCTGCCGTTAAGAGGTGTAGTTGTGTTTCCTTATATGGTTGTTCCTTTGAATGTCGGGCGTGAGATTTCCATTAAGGCTTTGGAAGAGGCTATGCTGGGAGACCGGATTGTGGTTTTGTCTTCCCAGAAGCAGGAAAATGTTGCCGAGCCTAAGCCGGAGGATATTTTCAGTGTGGGGACGATTGCTGAAGCTAAGCAGCTTCTAAAACTGCCTGACGGGACAATGCGGGTAGTGGTAGAAGGCTTAGCCAGGGCTAAAATTAAAAGCTTCATTCAGGAAGAACCATATTATCTGGTTGAAGCTGAGGAAGTAACAGATAATACTAAACATACTTTGGAAATAGAGGCTTTAATGCGTAACGTTATTTCTGATTTTGAACAGTATATCAAGCTCAGCAAGCGGATTCCTCCGGAAACTCTGGCTTCTGTGGTTACCGTGGAGGACCCGGGCAGGCTGGCAGATCTGATAGCTTCTTATTTAATGCTGCGGCCTTCAGAAAAACAGGCTATTTTGGAATCCATAGAGGCTGAGGTGCGTTTGCAGAAGCTCAGTGCTATTCTGGCTCGGGAGATGGAAATTCTTGAGCTGGAGAAAAAGATCCATGCTGCGGTCAGAAAGCAGATGGAAAAAACCCAGAAGGAATATTATCTCAGAGAGCAGATGAAGGCTATTCAAAAGGAGCTGGGCGATCAGGATGAGAAGGAAGCTGAGATAGAAGAGCTGCGGACTAAGGTTAAAGAGCTTGAGCTGCCGGAAAAAATAGCGGCTAAGGCAGAAAAGGAGATCCGTAAGCTGGAGCGTATGGGCAATCATGCTGCTGAAGCTGTAGTTGTCCGCAACTATATCGATTTGCTCCTGACTGTTCCCTGGACTAAGGAAACAGTTGATTCAGCCGATTTAAAAGCTGCGGAAAAGATTTTAAACGAGGATCATTACGGTCTGGAGAAGGTTAAAGAACGTATTTTGGAATTCTTGGCTGTCCGCCATTTGACTAATCAGATAAAAGGGCCTATCCTTTGCCTGGTAGGACCGCCGGGAGTAGGCAAGACCTCCCTGGGCCGTTCGGTAGCCCGTGCTTTAAACCGGGAATTTGTGCGCATTTCTTTAGGCGGGGTACGCGATGAAGCAGAAATCAGAGGGCATAGGAGAACCTATGTCGGAGCTATGGCCGGCAGAATCATTCAGGGCATGAAAGAGGCAGGAACAGTTAATCCCATATTCTTGCTTGATGAAATCGATAAAATGAGCACTGATTTTAGGGGCGACCCATCAGCTGCTCTGCTGGAAGTGTTAGATCCGGCACAGAATAATACCTTCAGCGATCATTATCTGGAGCTGCCTTATGATTTATCTAAGGTCATGTTTATTACGACCGCTAATGGAGTGCAGGGAATACCTGCTCCGCTTCTGGACCGGATGGAGGTCATCTATCTGTCAGGCTATACTGAGGATGAAAAGGTTAAAATTGCTGAAAAATACTTAGTGCCTAAGGCTTTGAGTGACCATGGACTTGTAAAGAAAAATTTATCTTTGGGTGAAAAAACTCTGCGCCGGGTCATTTCCGGCTACACCAGAGAAGCCGGTGTGCGTAATCTGGAACGGAATATAGCTTCTCTGTGCCGCAAGGCCGGCAAGGAGATCGTCTGCAGCGAGGTGGAAAAGGTTAAGATTACGCCGCAGAATCTGCATAAATTTTTAGGACCGCAGAAATTCCTGGATTCCCTGGCTGAGAAGCGCGATGAAATAGGAGTGGCGACCGGTCTTGCCTGGACCTCGGTTGGCGGTGATATTCTGCCGATAGAGGTAGCCTTAATGCCGGGCAAGGGCTCACTTATCCTGACCGGTAAGCTGGGTGATGTGATGAAGGAATCGGCTCAGGCTGCTTTCAGCTATGTCCGTTCAAGAAGCAAAAAGCTGGGCATAGATTCTGATTTTCTGGAGAAAAATGAAGTCCATATCCATGTGCCGGAGGGAGCTATCCCGAAAGACGGGCCTTCAGCCGGAATTACTATGGCGACAGCTTTAGTTTCAGCTTTAACTGATAATCCTGTCTGCCGGGAGGTGGCTATGACCGGAGAGATTACTCTGCGGGGCAGGGTACTGCCTATCGGCGGACTGAAGGAAAAGCTGCTGGCAGCTCACCGTTCAGGCATTAAAAAGGTTCTGATACCTTTTGAGAATAAAAAGGATCTGGAAGATATTCCGGCTAATGTGCGTGATCTGCTAAAGATAGTTCCGGTGGAAAATCTCGATCAGGTATTGGAAGAAGCGTTGGTGAACCATGTTAATTAAATCAGCTGAATTTATTTTAAGTGTGGCAGGACCAAAGCAGTATCCGACAGATAAGCTGCCGGAAATTGCTTTGGTCGGCAGGTCTAATGTGGGAAAATCTTCTTTGATCAATTGTCTCATTAACCGCAAGGGGTTGGCTAAAACCAGCTCTACTCCGGGGAAGACCAGGCTGCTTAATTTTTATTTAATCAATAAGGAATTCTATTTTGTTGATCTGCCCGGCTATGGCTATGCCAAGGTCAAAGCGAACATTAAAGAAAGCTGGGGCCGCTTGATTGAAGACTACTTAGCCAAGAGAGAAAATCTGACGGGAGTTTTGCAGCTGGTCGATATTCGCCATAAACCGACTAAGGACGATATCATGATGCAGGAATGGCTGCAGTATCATGAACTGCCTACCCTGGTAGTAGCGACTAAGCTGGATAAGATAACCAGACCTAATTGGAAAAAACATTTGCAGGAAACTAAAACAGCCTTGCAGACTGAGGATATAATTTTGTTTTCCTCCCAGACCAGACAGGGGAAGGAAGAGGTCTTGCGTCAGGTAGCAGGCTGGACCAGGAAAGAGGAGAATTGATTTGGAAACAGGATTGATGTTGATTGTCAGTCTGCTGATCATACTGGCAGGCGCAGAAGCTTTTACCAACAGCGTGGAATGGCTGGGCAAAAAGCTTAATC
>JBJDXG010000046.1:0-1517 GCA_051866555.1 bacterium
CGAAAGCCATATGAACAGCATAGCAAATATAGGCTACCATGATTACCGTAGCCAGAGCGCCGATGATATTAGCTCCGTTTGCGGCAATAACCGGGCAAAGCAGGCAAAATACTCCCAGAGGAGAAAGCCTTAAAATCATGTCCATACATTTGATAAAAACTAAATTCCAATCATTTATGCCGTTAGCGACAGAAGCAACCTTATCGCCTAAGAGTACGATGGCAAATCCAATCAGCAGTGCCATTACTATAATTTGCAGCATTATGGCATCAGAAAGCGGCATAATGAAGTTAGATGGGAAAATCGATACTAAAATATCCATAAACGGTGAAGATTCAGCTGCTTCATAGGTTAAATTAGTTGTAGTCAGAACAGGAAACATATCGCTGAATAGATTACCGAAGAACAAACCGATCGTAATAGCAAAGGCTGTGGTGATTAAATAATAGACAATAGTTTTTAAACCGATTGAGCCTACCTTGTGGATGTCCTTCATAGAAATAATACCGCTGATAATTGAGAACAGAACTATAGGGACTACGATAAATTTCAGTAAATTCAAAAAAATCGTGCCAAAGGGCTTTATGTAGCTTTCTGCAAATTCAGCATGCCCTCCCAGCATCAGACCGGCAATGATAGCCATTACCAAGGCTATGAATATTTGGGTCGCCAGAGATAATTTCTTTTTTTCTTTCATCTTCTTCTCCTTTTTCTTCTTATTTATTGCCAAAAAATAAAGGCAATTACAGTTATTTTATATAAAAAAATAATAAATGTCAACTTAAGCAGAATTATGTTGCCTCATATAAAAAATGCTGCCGTTCAGCTAAAGCTGATACGGCAGCATTTTTAAAATATTACTGTAAAGCTGGATAAAAAAACTGCCGAACCTCAAAAGGATTCGGCAGTAGATTTTTTATTTATTATTGCACAAAGCTGACAAGCCTTCTTCACCGGTACGGATCTTAACTACATTTTCTACATTGTAAACAAAGATCTTACCATCACCGATTTTACCGGTAGCCAGAACCTTTTTAGCTGTTTCAATAACCAGTCTTGGAGATACCTCACAAACAACTACGTCAACCTGTACCTTAGGAATCAAGTGAACCTCAAGTTCTACGCCACGATAAAATTCAGAATTGCCTTTTTGCTGACCGCAGCCCATAACCTCCATAACAGTCATGCCGGTAACACCGATTTTATTCAGCGCAGCTTTTAAAGCGTCAAATTTAGATTTTCTGGTAACGATAGTTAATTTAGTCATCTTATCACCAGCTGCTGTATTCACGTCATTGGCTGTAGTATTAACATACTCTACAGTGACAGCTTCCTTAGCAGCCGAGGATTGTTCTAAACCAGATAAATCAAATTCGTTAAATTCAGTAACAATACCATGTTCTTTAATATCCAGACCAACGATTTCTTCTTCTCTGTCTACTCTAAGACCGACAGTAGCCTTGATTACCGAGAAAACAACAGCCATTGTGACAGCTACCCAAGCGATAACAGCAACA
>JBJDXG010000047.1:0-1515 GCA_051866555.1 bacterium
CAGCAGTCAACAACAGTCAAATTGCTTCTCTGGCTTATATGATCTATACCTCCGGTTCAACCGGCAAGCCAAAAGGGGTAATGATTCAGCATAAAGCACTGACTTCATTTGTGCATACGATTTGCGATATTTATAATTTGAATGAAGCAGATAAAATAGCTTGTCACCGCAGCTTCAGCTTTGATGCTTCAGTGGAGGATCTTTATTCGATACTGACCAAGGGCGGAGAAACGCATATAATAACTGAAGAGCTGCGGCATGATTTGAATTTACTGTACCATTACTTATTAGTAAATGGCATTACCGGAGGCAGTTATCCACCTCAGTTTGCCATTGAATTTTTGACTCACTTCAAGCTGCCGGTCAAATATCTCACTGTCGGCGGAGAAAAAATGAATAAGACCGTAGATACCGGGATACAGCTTTTCAATTTTTATGGTCCTACAGAATTTACAGTTGATGCTGCCTATTACCCGGTAGACGTGAAAAAGGCTTATGATAATATTCCAATAGGTCATCCACTGCATAACAGCTCGGTTTATGTAGTAGACCGGCAGCTTAACCTGTTGCCGCAGGGAGTAATAGGTGAGCTTTGCTTATCCGGTGTTCAGATAGCTAAGGGATACTGGCAGCGTCCTGACTTGACGGCTGAAAAATTTATTGATAATCCGTATAAAACCGGTTCAGAAAATGAAAAAATGTATCGTACCGGTGACCTGGTACGCTGGAATGAGGCAGGAGAGTTAGAGTATTTCGGCAGAATGGATAATCAGGTGAAGCTGAGAGGCTTCAGAATTGAGATAGGAGAAATAGAAAGCAGGCTGTCACAATTTGCCGGTATAATCGGGGTCGTAGCAGAAATTAAGAAAGTCGGCGGAGTACAGCATCTCTGTGCTTACTATACGGCAGAAACAGAAATAGATACAGAAGCTCTGCGCAGCTATTTAGCTGAAACTCTGACTGATTATATGGTGCCAACAGCTTATATGCAGTTGGAAAAGTTGCCGCTTATGCCAAACGGCAAGGTAGACCGCAAAGCTCTGCCTGAACCGAAATTAAAGGCTGAGGAAATAATTGCGCCAACAACGGAAAAAGAAAAAAATATTTTAACAGTTGTCAAAGAACTGCTGCAAACAGAGGAGATAGGGGTAACAAATAATCTGTTTAATCTGGGAATGACCTCTATTCTGGCTATAAAGCTTAATATACTGCTGCAAAAGCAGCTGTCCTTAAAAACAGCAACCAGGGACATACTGGCTAATCCGACAGTAAGACAGATTGCAGCCCTGGCGACAGAAGAAGCAAATGAAGTGAAGATTTACGACAGACGGGCTTACTATCCGCTGACCGAAAACCAAAAGGGACTGTATGTAGAATGGGAAAAAAATCGGGAAGCCCTGCAGTACAACGTTCCGCTGTGCTTAAGATTTGACAAATTAGATGCTGAAAAACTGAAAGCAGCTTTAATTAAAGTGTTGGAAGCTCATCCATATCTCAAGACCAGATTAAAAGCAC
>JBJDXG010000048.1:0-1509 GCA_051866555.1 bacterium
AGGGTAATGACTCCTCAGGTTAAGACAATAACCTTGCAGAAAAGTAATTTATCAGGCAGGGTTATCCTGCTGGGACAAACAGCAGCTAAGGCAGAAACAGAAATAACGGCTAAATATGCTGGTATGGTCAGCAGTATTAAAGCCGATTATGGCGACAGGGTAACCAAAGGACAGGTGCTTTTAGTGCAGGATATGAAAGATATTGATGTCAGTTTAGCTCAGGCCGGCAATGACAGAGATCAGTTGGCTGCGGATCTGACCAAAACTGATGCGACTTTTCAGGTGGAGTATGCTAATGCTTTGGCTGATTTTAAATATATTGCCAATGATTATGCCCGTTACCAGAAGCTTTACCAGGAGGGAGCTATATCAGGCAATGAATTTGATGCTCAGGAGCAGAAATACATCAATGCTAAAAATAATTTAGCGGCAGTAAAGAAGCAGATCAATCATAATGGTGCTCCGGCAGCAGTATTATCCAAAAAGGCGGAGTTAAATAAATCCGTTAATACTATTGCTGCTTTGCAGCTGCAAAAGAATGATATGATAATCAAAGCACCGGTCAGTGGAGTAATTAACAGCAAAACAGTAGATGAAGGAGAATACCTGACTGCCGGACAGAAGATATTTTCTATAGTTGATTTAAGTGAGATGTATGTAGAATATCAGGCCAGTGAGATGGATATAGCTCATTTAAAGACCGGAAGCGAGGTTGAGGTGCAGATTGCTTCTTTGGGGAAAGTATATCCCGGTAAGATAGTCTTTATCGGTCAAAGTTCACAGGCTGATAAAAAAACCTTTTTAGTCAGAGTAAAGCTGTTAAATTATGATTCTAATTTAAGGGCAGGGGTTTTGGCTAAAACTGAATTGCAGTCTGTTTTGGCAGCCAATACTTTAATACTGCCTAAGGAAGCAGTAATCGAAAATAACGGCAAAACCTATGTATTTGTTTTAGAGGGCAATAGGGTCAGCCAAAGATTAGTTCAGTTAGGCTTAAGCAATGATGACAGCTATGAAGTCAAAAGCGGTGTAAAGCAGGGTGAAAAGGTTGTAATTGATAACCTGAGCAGGCTGGAAGACGGAACTGTCGTTAATACTGAAGAAAATAAAAAAAGGACAGGTAAAGGCTCATGAATATAACTAGATTTTCTATTCGTCGTCCTGTCGGAATCAGTATGATAGTTCTTTTACTAGTCATTTTAGGCTTATACAGCTATTTTTATATGGGTGTGGAATTACTGCCTGATACCGAGAATCCTTATATCGGGGTTCATGCCAGGTATGATGGAGCCGGGCCGGAAGAAATGGAACAGCAGGTAGTCAAACCGCTGGAGGAAGCATTTTCTTCTCTGTCAGATTTAAAACAGATAACCTCTACTGTAAGCTCGGAATCAGCATTTATTCTTTTGGAATTTAATGATACAGTTGATCCTGATATGGCCTTATTGGATGCGACTAAAAAGGCTAACAGCATTCAGGGCAGTCTGCCTGATGACATGGACGAGCCGT
>JBJDXG010000049.1:0-6475 GCA_051866555.1 bacterium
ACCCTGCTGTGTGAAACACTGCTCAATATAGCTATTCCTATTTTTATGAATACCTTCGCCATTAAAGCCTCCACTGCCCAATGGCTGATATCAGGCTTTATTCTTACCTTAGGAGTATTTATACCATGCAGCGGCTTTCTGATTCAAACCTTCAGTACCAGAAGGCTTTTTTTCACAGCTATGACTCTTTTCATCTTTGGAGCAGTATTTGCTGCCTGCGCCGTTAATTTTCCCATGATCCTTATCGGCCGGCTCATTCAGGCTTTTGGGGTAAGCATTCTCATTCCTTTAAATCAGACGACCATTCTGGCTATTTATCCGCCGGAAAAGCTTGGTTCAGCCAACGGCTTATTTATTCTGGTCTTAATGCTGGCACCAGTCATTGGGCCTACCGTCTCCGGAATGATTTTACAGTTTTTCAGCTGGCGCTATCTGTTTTTAATTACCATCCCCTTTAATCTGCTGGCTTTAATCCTGGCTTATTTTTGCTTAAAAAATGTAACTAAACTAACCAAACCAAAGCTGGACATTCTCTCACTTATACTGTCCATTTTAGGCTTCGGGGGAACAATTATCGGACTTAATCAAATCGGAGAAGCAGGCTTCGTACCCAGGGCCTATGGAACATTGCTTATCGGTCTGATTTCTTTATTCATTTTCAGCCTTAGACAGTTTAAGCTGGAAAAGCCGATGCTGAATTTAAAAATATTCCGCTATCCTTTATTTGCTCTCAGCGCCTCCTTTATTATGCTGACTATGGTTTGTATTTTCGGCAGCTTGATCATCATGCCTATTTTTTTACAGAAGGTTCTTTTGCTGTCAACCTTTACTTCCGGCTTGATACTTTTGCCCGGCGGTATAATAACCTGTCTGTCCTCCCCGGTTGCCGGACGTTTATATGATAATTTCGGGCCAAGACTGCTTATTCCGCTCGGATACGTTATCATAATCGGAGTATTTATTTTCTTTACTAATATATCAGCCCAAATCAATCATTTAGAGCTGATAATCTTAATTTGCCTAATGAATCTTGCTATGCCGCTGATTACTATTACAACTAATACTCATGCTTTAAAGCACCTTCCGTTAAAAGAACGCATTGACGGCAGTGTTATTTTAAATACTACTCAGCAGATAGCCGCTTCACTCGGGTCATCAATCTTTATCAGCTTAATGACTATCGGCAGCAGCAAATTCTTAAGCGCTAACCCTAATGCTGCTGAAGCCTTAAGCCTTAATTCAGGCGTTAATTACGCTTATATGTTAGGCATTATCCCTTTACTTATCGGATTCGGCTGTTCATTTCTCATCCAGCCGTTTACCTTAAAAGCTAAAAAGCTGTTAAAGGCCAAACCGCAGAAGCTGTAAGTCAGGATATTTTTTCAGCCTATAAAAAGCGGCTGTCGCTTCACGAATTTTTTTGCTTAAAGCGACAGCCTTAACTATTTACACTGCTTTATTTTTCTACCAAAACGAAACGATGCTCTCTGGTAAAGCTTCTGGCTGAGGTAACTCCCTCACCGGTAGGCCCGGCAATAGTAAAGGTAGTATGTCCTTCGCCGCCTGCTCCAATACCGGCATAAGAAGGAGCATTTTTCACACAGATAGTAGTCGGCAAAACTCGGCTGAAGGTGTTAAGGTGGTCAATATTTTTAGAATGGATCAAAGCAGTATGCCGAAAACCATGCTCTGTCTCTACAGCAAGCTCCAAAGCCTCAGAAAAGTCTTTAACCTTAACGAGCGGCAGAACAGGCATTAAAAGCTCTGTTACTACAAAAGGGTGATTCTTTTCTGTTACCATGATTACAGCTTTGCAGGAGTCCGGTATATCCACCCCTACTGCCTGCATAATAACCTTAGCATCACGGCCAATAAAGGATTTATTTGGCTTGCCGTCCTGTACTAAAAGCTCGGTCATTTGAGCTAAAACCTTTTGGTCGGTAACCAGATAAGCATTATTCTGCTGCATGACCTGAATCAACTCTTCAAATATCTCAGCCACAGCAAAGACTTCCTTTTCTGAAATACACGGCAAATTATTATCAAAGCTGCATCCCAAAATGATATCGCGTCCGGCCTGCTCAATATCAGCAGTTTCATCAACTACTACCGGCGGATTGCCCGCCCCTGCTCCTATGGCCTTTTTGCCGCAGGAAAGAGCAGCTTTAACTACTCCCGGTCCTCCGGTAGCTACTATCAGATTGATCTTGGGATGATGCATCATAATCTGAGTTTTCTCTCTGACCGGATTTTCTATGGCGGTCAGAAGATTAGGCGGCCCGCCAGCCTTAATAACAGCTTCATTCATTAAACGCAGCGTTTCCAGAGAGGTTTTTCTGGCACTTGGATGCGGGCTGAAAACTACTGTATTGCCGCCGGCAATCATACCTATTCCATTATTAATAATAGTTTCTGACGGATTGGTCGTCGGGGCAATAGCTCCTATGACACCAAAAGGACCTCTTTCAACGATAGTAGTTCCGCTGTCTCCCCTGATAATTTTAGTTTCTAAATCCTCTGTTCCCGGAGTTTTTTTGGCTGCCAGGATGTTCTTTTGAATTTTGTCCTCAACTCTGCCCATGTGACTTTCTTCCACAGCCAAACGAGCTAAATAGGCTGCATTATCAATAATAATCTCACGCATAGCAGCAATCAATTCTTCTTTTTTTTCTTTAGATAACTGTACTAATTTTTTTTGCGCTGAATAAGCAGCTTCAATTGCATCTTCTATTTTAGTAAATATTCCAGTTTGCACAGTTCTCCCTCCCATATTTTTGTTATTTTTTTATACTTCGTTAATTAATCAGCAATCTCCTTTATTGCAGCCGATTAGTAATTATTTTTTCCATTCTTTGTTTGTGAAAAAAAGGACTTTCACCCGAATAGGTAGAATAAAACAGAGAGAACCTATAGTATAAGTATATTTTATAGATTCCCTAAATTTAAGGAGGTGTTTTTTATTATGACAGTAAAAATAGCCATCAATGGTTTTGGCAGAATAGGACGTTTAGCTTTCAGACGACTATTCGGACAGGAAAATTATGAAATCACAGCAGTCAATGATTTAACCAGTCCCCAAATGCTCGCTCATCTTTTAAAATACGATTCAGCTCAGGGAAAATATGCTCTGGCTGATACAGTATCTGCTGATGAGTCTTCCATTACGGTAGCAGATAAGACTATCAGGGTTTTTGCTGAAGCAAACGCAGAAAAATTGCCTTGGCAGGAGCTTAATGTTGATGTCGTGCTGGAATGCAGCGGATTTTATAATTCCAAGGAAAAAGCAGCCGCTCATATTAAGGCCGGAGCTAAAAAGGTGATCATTTCCGCCCCTGCTGGTAATGACCTTCCTACGGTGGTTTATAACGTCAACCATCATATATTAAAGCCTGAGGACACAATTATTTCAGCCGCTTCCTGCACCACAAACTGTCTGGCACCAATGGCTGATGCCTTAAATAAATTAGCGCCGATCAAAAGCGGTATTATGACTACGATTCATGCCTATACCGGAGATCAAATGCTGCTGGACGGACCGCACAGAAAAGGAAATCTGAGAAGAGCCCGCGCCGCAGCTGTCAACATAGTTCCTAATTCTACCGGTGCAGCTAAAGCTATTGGCTTAGTTATTCCGGAGCTTAAAGGCAAGCTGATTGGCAGCGCCCAGCGTGTTCCGACTATAACCGGTTCTTTGACCATTTTAACAGCTGTAGTAGAAGGCAGCGTAACAAAAGAAGAAATCAATTCAGCTATGAAAAAAGCAGCCAATGAATCATTCGGCTATACAGAAGAAGAGCTGGTATCCGGTGATATAATCGGAAGCCAGTACGGAGCATTATTCGATGCCACCCAGACAGCAGTATTGCCGGTAGATGACGGAGCTACTCAGGTTCAGGCAGTATCCTGGTATGATAATGAAGAAGGCTACACCTGCCAAATGATCCGCCTGCTTAAATATATAACTGAGCTTAAGTAATACTTTAAATCCTGTTCAATAAATATGTGGGGAGTACAGATAAATGTCTGAACTCCCCTATTTCTTTATACATTATTAAATTCAGTTTATCAAACCGGTTATTTTTCTGGAGTGCCTAAAACTTTAAAACCAAATTCGTACAATAAATCATTGGTTTCAAGAATAGATTTACCACGCTGCAAAGCATATAAAATTATTGCATCACGTTTATCTCTTACATACAGTTCCCGATTTCCTGATAATTTCAGCATTGTCTGAGTTTCCTCATCAGAAAGATGAAAGCCAAAAGCTAAAGCAATTAACTTTTCCCGTGATGGATTTTTTTCACCAGAAAAAATCTGATAACCGTATTTTCTATCAATTTGTGAATCTTCAATAACTTTTGACTTCTTAATCCCTTTTTGTTTTAAAAGCATTTCCAAGTGTGTAACCAAATTATGTGGAATCATATTCTCTTTATTCTTACTAAAATAAGAAGCTAAATCTTCTACATTTTTAAGTCTATAATTCAATGCAGCCGATGAGAATTGTTCTCTAAAATTCAATTCATCTATTATATTATCCATATCTGAACTGCTGTTTTTATCCATATTAAAGCCTCCTTTAAACTTGATTCCTATAGCTTTATTATACAAATCAACAAACAAAGTAACAAGCTTTAATTAAAAATACCATAACACAGCAGCACTATTTCTCAAAATTTTTCAAATGTCTGCTGACAGGGGGACACTTTTATTTAAAATACCCGTTATAATTAACTCAGAACAGATAATTTATACATAGCTATGTAAATACTGCTCGAAAAATTTTAACGGATATATATCCTTGCCTTAACAGCAACAATTTAACTAAAGAAAGCTAAATTTAAGGAGGAGTTTATATGAAATATGTAGTATCAGATATTCATGGCAGATTAGATAAGTATGCAGATATACTGCAACTTATTAACTTTTCTGATAAAGATGAACTTTATATTCTTGGCGATGTCATTGACAGAGGACCAGATGGAGTTGATATTCTTAAATCTATTATAAACAGCCCTAATATTCATATGCTGATGGGAAATCATGAATTAATGGCTGTCGAAACAATTTTTTCAACAAACAGGAAATCGAAATGGGAAAAGTTTAATTTATGGGACTATAACGGAGGAGCCGTAACATATCACAAATTAATGTCTCTGAATTTTAAGGAACTAACTGAAATCGTTAAATTTCTTATCAATTTGCCTGCTTCTATTGAAATTAATGCAAAGGGGCAAAAATTTCATCTGGTACATGGATTCCATGCTGATAACATAAAAGATCAGGTATGGACAAGGCCAACTCTGAACAAACCAAATCCATTCACTGATAAAACTTTAATTATCGGACATACTCCGGTAATGCGTCTCCATGGAAATACAAGCAGAGAAATAAATAATTATATCATGGAACTGCGCAGTCGCAAAGAACATTTAAAGATTGAACATACTGAAGGTTTTATCGCCATTGACTGCGGATGCAGCAATAATATTCCTGAAGCCCGGCTTGCTTGTCTGCGACTTGATGATATGGAAGAATTCTATACCTAAATTAATAAAAAATCATTTTGGAAGGAGAGAGTATTTATATCAAAATTGATTCATATTTACTGAGGTGATTTAGATGAAAATAAAAGATTTAATTTACTTGATTAAACCACCATGTTCAAAATGTCCATATAATTTAGGAGAAATAAAATTTGTTAATAGTCCTTGTTTAAATTGCAAATTAAATAAATATCAATTCTTTAAAGCGCTTGCAAAAGATAAATGTACTAATAAACCTTAAGGATACTGTTGAATACAGTGATCTAAAAAATTATATAATTCTGAAGATACTTTTAAAGCAACTTATCTATCTTTAAATGAAATGCCACAAAATTAGGAAAGAAAAAGGAGTGATATTATGATATCAGAAGAAGATGTACTTAAAAAATTAAAGATTGCAGATTTTAAACATATTACAAAAGATAAGGTAATTCAGATGACATCTATGTTAGATAAGATGGAGCCGGAAATTGTTAAAAAAGTGATTGAACAAATTCCAGACTTCTCTAACACAATTAAAAAAATATTAAATGAATACAATGAGTTATTGGATAAAGGTTTAAAATCAAATAATGAAAGTATTAAAGACGTTTATGATGCTTATAAGAAAGTAATTACTTCGCTTCAAAAGGAGCTGGAAAATGAAAATCTGACATTTGAACAAAAGAAGTATATTATCGAAAAAATGAAAGAGATTGTTGAAAATATGGATAAAAAAGATACAGAAAATAAATGGTTTATATCAAAGATTGTAACTTGTGCTACTATTTTGGTTATTGCTATTGCAGCGTCTCTTCTAGGTGGAAATACTAAGATTGAAACAGATGATATATATAAAGGTAAACATTTTTAGGATGTGTGGGATTAATATTTCTGGTACTGTCAAGAGTTTTTCGCAAATTTGTTCCTAAGCTTAACTGCCTTAACTG
>JBJDXG010000050.1:0-1507 GCA_051866555.1 bacterium
TACTGCAAAAGCTTTTCATATCCTCTGATTCTCTGAGAGTCTTATACCACTCTTTCACACTTTCGTCTGCTGACTCTAAATTCTCTATAAAAACCTGCCAAAAATCTTTTATATAGGGCTTTGCTTCCTCGGCCTTATCAATCATTTTCTGCCATAATGGCCCAAGAGCCGCATCCTTGCCATCTATATACCCATAAAAGTCTTCCAGCAAAAGCAATAATCCAGAGATTAAGGTCATAAACCGGCCTATTGGAGACATATTTATGAAAGCGAATAATAAAGAAAGAGAAGCTATTGCTGCTTTAACTCCCACAGAGAAGGTATCCCACACATCTTTTAGCCCTTTCCCAATATCCTTAATTAATCTGAACACCGATAGACCTATATTAATTACGGATGTAACAAAGCTGGCAACTTTAGCTGTCCAACGCGGCATATCGTGAATTATCCGGTCATTAAAAGATTTCAGGCCCTTTTTAATATCTTTCAACGGGCCTGAAAAATTCTTCATTATGTAATAACCAATCCAATTCAAAGCATAAGCTGCTTCCTGTTTCATGCGGGTAAACTCAAAAATGATGGCACGCATATCCTTTAATTGCTTCTGCATATCTGCCGGAGGAGCCATTCTTCGACTGTCACTTAGCAAAGCTTTAAATTGTTCCCTTAATTCTGGAATCATGCGCACATTCTCTACTGACTCATTCATGGCATCAAGAGCAAATCTCATTTCTGTTGCAGCCTTTTTCCCCAACATCATTGACCGGGAATATTTCTCCATCTCCATATCAGTTTTAGCAATATTTTTCAGCAAACCGCCTGTGGCAGTAACAATACTGCCAATAGAAGCAGCAATGGCAATACCGGCTTTTTTAAAATCCTTAGCCCAGGAAGCAGAGGAAGCAGCTATTTTCTGGTCTGTTTTCTTTAATGTAGCATCAAACTGATTAAACCCAGGCTGATCAATTTTCACACCTAAAGCAACCAAATACTCTTTTATTATGTCAAACATTCCTGGCTTCTCCTCCATTCCTCTGCTCTTCTTGCATTTTCTTCTCTTACAGCTATAATTTCATGTATATCCAGTAAATCATCAAAAGTGTAAGTGCCGTCCCATAACTCATGCTGCTGCCACATCCCCTGTACTACCGGCAGAAATAAAAACTCATTTACATTAGCGCATCTGGCTGGGGCAAATCGGCACCCAATCCCGCTATTAAGCCCTGCAACTGGCCTTCTTCTAAAAAATCCATTATATTAAACATTAGAGCCTGCAGGGTTAAACCCAATACAGTGGCAGTATCATATTCCAAACCAATTGCTCTCCAGGTTCCGTTTTCATTTTTAACCGGTATAATACCAGAATCCAGTTCTTCAAAACATACGCTTAAGCACTCATTTTGTAAATCAAAAAATTCCTGCCTGGTCATAGGTTTACGGTTTTTAGGCAAGCTGTCAGCTCCAGATATTTGGCCTTCCAAACCTCCGGGTAAAAATTTCTCCATCA
>JBJDXG010000051.1:0-1506 GCA_051866555.1 bacterium
GTTTATACTGAACATTTAACGCAGGTCAAGGGGATTTTGTGGGCTAAGGGCGATATATTCCTAAAGAGGTTTGCTTGTGTATATGGGTCTTTGGCTTGCCAGGGCAGCCTGGAAAAAGAAGAATTTGCGAAAACAATTTATACTATGGAAACCTTTTACCGTCATCCTCTGATTTTTCAGCCTGTTTTTCAGGTGATTGATTACCAGTATCTCGGAGGCGGCGAATGAAGATAAAACAGTCAGGCTTTTGTTTGCTGGAGCTTTTAATTTCTTTAGCGACAGCGCTTATTTTGCTGGCAGGACTATTGCAAACCATTAATGCCGGGCTTTTATGCTGTGATAAAATTTTGACAGCTTTAGAATTACAGCAAAATGTCAGAGTGGGACTGCTGCGGGTAATGGAGGATTTACGCATGGCAGAGAGTATTTATTTAGTAAAGGATAACAGAATCTGGTTTATTGATTATCGTGACGGTCAGTTGGTCAGCTTTTATTGTGATTCTAAAAATCAGTTAATCAGGTGCAAGAATAATGCGGCAGTTCCGATTGCCAGCTATATTGTGAGCATTAGGTTTGTCCAAAAAGGAAATATCATTTATATTTTTTTATTAGCGCAGAACAGAAATCAGGAATTCAGGTTAAATAATGAAATTCATTTAGCATATTATAGGAAAAATGATATTTATCATATAAAATAACATTTTTAGATATAGATAAAGCAGGGATTTTGACATTTTATGTAGAATTATTTATACTATATATATAATTACAGTTCGTTGGTTTTTGTTTTGGTTATTAAAGTTGGATAAACAGGATTGAGTGCTAAAATAGGGAGGAGAAAAATGTATAATAATTTTCTGAAGATTATGCTTATAACTGATAATTCAGATTTGGAGTGCATATTAAAAAAATCTGAATTCCCCGAAGACAGTGAAGTTATTATTTCAACTATAAAAGAGCAGTCAGTAGCTGAAGCAGTAGGAGGACGGCTGGATTGTGCAGTTATTATAGATAATAATGAATCAATTTTAACTGATGATTTGTTTTCCGTTGACTGTCAGATAGTTTTTTTGACGACGCCTGATAAATTAGCAGAACTTGACAGAAAGCTTTTAGCTAAAACTGCTGCTGTATGGGTTATGCCTGAAGCTTTGGATGAGTCTTTGCTGCTTACTTATTTTACTCAGCTTTTAGCCGGAATGAAGGAAAAAGCTGATGCCCGCAGGAATGAGATCTGCTTCAAAACGTTGATCGACAGTGTTCCTGATATGGTCTGGTTTAAGGATACTTCAGGAGCTCATTTAATAGTTAATGATGAATTCTGCAAAGTAGTTAATAAAACTAAAGAGCAGATTTATGGGCAAGGGCATTGCTATATCTGGAATGTTCCCAGAGAAGAGGAAAAGATATGCTTAGAGAGCGATAATGCAGTAATGCAGGCCAGAAAGACCTGCGTTTTTGAAGAAAAGGTCAAGAAAAATGATGAAATTGGTTTATATAAATGCT
>JBJDXG010000052.1:0-6412 GCA_051866555.1 bacterium
ATGCAGCAAGTTTGGGTGAAGTTTTATTGGCAGAAGAAGCAGGTCTGAAAAAGGATAAAATTTATTATTCTGCTCCGGGAAAAACATTAAGAGATATAAAAGGGGCGATTAATAAAGCAGTTCTGATTGCAGACAGTATTGATGAGATCAAACGGATTCAAATGGTGGCAGAGCAGGAAGAGATAGTGGCTAAAATTGGGCTTCGCATTAATCCTGACTTTTCATTTTACAGTAATTGCGGGCAGTCTTCAAAGTTTGGAATTGATGAGGTACAAGCACTTAATTTTATGCAGAATAATAGCTGTCAAAATGTAAAAATAATAGGTATACATATACATTTAAAAAGTCAGGAATTAGATGCTGATATTCTTGCTGCTTATTATTCAAAAATATTTGACTTTGCCGAAAAGCTTCAGCTTATTTGCGGCAATTTAGAATTTATAAATATGGGCTCAGGAATGGGAATTCAATATTCTGTAAATGATATTTCATTAGACGTTCATTTTCTCGCTTCTGCCTTAAAAGAAAAATATAATAGATTTAAATTATCATTTCCTAATACAAGAATTATAATTGAAGTAGGACGTTATATAGTCTGCAAAAGTGGCTTTTATATAACGCAAGTATTAGACCGCAAGATTTCTTATGGAAAAACGTATTTGATTTTGAAAAATACTTTAAATGGCTTCATAAGACCATCGTTGTCTAAATTAATAGAGCATTATTCTTTAGAAGAATCTCCATCAGGTTCAGAACCTCTGTTTACTTGTAAAGATGCCTTTGAGTTTCTTACTTTGCAAGAAAACAGGCCGTCAGAAATAGTGACCTTGCTTGGAAATCTATGCACAGCAACTGATGTTGTGGCAGAAAATATTATAATGCCGCATTTGGAATCCGGAGATTTTATCGTTATGACTAATGCTGGAAGTTATGCGGCTGTGTTATCACCGATTCAATTTTCTTCACAGGAAGTACCGGAAGAATTGTTTTTAACTATTGATGGTGAAGTTTTATAATTTGCAGGTAAATTCCTATAAATTTATCTCTGCTTTTTTGTAATAGTAGTATTGTTTTTATTATAAATGAAGCTATTTTTGAAGAAGGTAATGATAAAGATGTATAATCCTCAACTTGAAACGTTTATTCGTGCAGCAGATGCAGGGAGCTTTAGTAAAGCAGCTGAACAGTCTTATGTTACTCCCACAGCGGTGATTAAGCAGATTAATTCTCTGGAAGCAGATTTAGGGGTTAAGCTTTTTGAGCGTACTTATCGGGGGTTACGCTTGACCAAGGCGGGCATGTCTCTCTATAAGGATACTAAATATATTATTCAATATTGCCGGGACTCTGTGATACGGGCTAAGAATGCTATGCAGGAATGTGAGAATATAATTCGTATTGGCACCTCTCCCATGACACCTGCTCAAATTTTGGTTGAGCTTTGGCCGAAGGTCCATAAGCTTTGTTCTGAGATTAAATTTAAACTTATTCCTTATGAAAACACACCGGAAAATGCACGGGAAATTTTAAAAAATCTTGGGCAGAATATTGATGTCGTTGCCGGGATATTCGATGATACGCTTTTAAATGTGCGAAGCTGTGCAGGCTTTGAAATTTCCAGACAGCCATTATGCTGTGCCGTATCTGTTCATCATCGCCTGGCAAATAAGAACAAGCTGACTGTTCAGGATTTATATGGCGAAAATTTAATGCTAATGCATAGGGGATGGAGTCGTTATGTTGATGAGCTTCGTGATGATATAGGGCAGAATCATAAAGAAATTAAAATTGTAGATTTTGATTTTTACAGTATTGAGGCTTTTAATCGGTGTGAAAACAGTAATGATATTCTGATAGCTGTCCAGGCCTGGGATAATGTGCATCCTCTGCTGAAGGTCATTCCTGTAGAATGGAATCATTCTATTCCTTATGGACTGCTTCATTCTCCTCATCCGTCGGAGGCTGTAAAACGTTTTCTTATAGCAATTCAAAAAGTATTGCAGAGATAAATACAAGTTTTACTTATAACCTAATGGTATAAGCTGATGAACGAAAAGAGACTTCTTAAGAGAGTCTCTTTTTTTTATACTTATAGTAAGGCTATAAATATTGCTATTTTATAATGTGAGGAGATGCTTATAATGAAAAAATGGATGATCTTATTATTAAGTCTGATGTTGGTGGCCGGTTTTGTTGTTTTTAGCAGTCAGAGCAGTAAAAAAAGTATCCAGGCTGCTAAAAATACTAGTGAGGCTTCTGATTTTTCGGCTGCAAGTCATAAGCAAGGAAAAGCTTTAGTCGTTTATTATTCGGCTACCGGAAATACGAAAGAAGTTGCCGATTATATTGCGGAAGAGGCAGAGGCGGATATATTTGCAGTTGAAGCGACTAAACCATACAGTGATGCGGATTTGGACTGGACCAATGATAACAGCAGGGTTTCTTATGAACATAATAACCCGGATGCCAGAGTTGTAGAACTTGTAAGACCAGCTGTTTCAGATTGGAAATCTTATGATATTGTTTTTGTAGGTTATCCTGTTTGGTGGGGAATTGCAGCCTGGCCGATAGATGGTTTTGTTAAAGCTAATGATTTTACGGGCAAGACTGTTATACCTTTTTGTACCTCAGTAAGTTCTGGCATGGGTGAAAGCGGAAGGCTTTTAGCGAAATTGGCTGGAACAGGGAACTGGCAGGAAGGAAAAAGGTTCAGTTCAGGAACTTCGGAAAAAAATGTGAAGTCCTGGGTAAGAAGTTTAAACCTTTAAAAATGGGATTTTAGGAGGAAAAATACAATGAATTATCGTATTTTAGGAAAGGATTTAACTGTTTCTGCTCCTGGGCTTGGCTGTATGGGGATGAGCCATGCATATGGTGCTCCTGCTGATAAGCAGGAAATGACACGTTTGTTAGCTCAGGCGGTGGATATGGGGTATACCTTTTTTGATACGGCTGAGGTTTATGGTACAGCTGAAAATCCGCATGATAATGAGGAATTAGTAGGTAAAGCTCTGAAGCCTTACCGGGATAAAATTGTGCTGGCCACAAAGTTTGGTATTCGCTTTGATCTGAGCAGTCAGGAGGTAAATAAGCCGCTGATACCGGATTCTCGGCCGGAGGTTATTCGTGCTTCTGTGGAGGAATCCTTAAAAAGACTGGGTACTGATCATATTGACCTTTATTATCAGCATCGCTTTGATCCGGCGGTTCCTATTGAAGAGGTTGCTGGTGTGATGTCTGATTTGATAAAGGAAGGGAAAATTACCCATTGGGGTTTGTCTGAAGCAACGGAGGATATTATTCGCCGTGCCCATGTGATTTGTCCGATAACTGCTGTTCAAAATCGTTATTCGATGATGGCTCGCTGGCATGAAGAGCTGTTTCCGGTATTGGAAGAATTAAATATTGGTTTTGTAGCTTTTTCACCGTTGGCAAATGGTTTCTTATCTGCTAAGTATGGCAAGGAAGCAAAATTTGCCGCAGATACTGATTACAGAAGTATGATGCCTCAGTTTAAAGCAGAGGCTATTGACCAGAATCAGCAGCTTATTGACCTTTTGTATCAGACGGCAGCAGAAAAAGATGCAACACCGGGACAGATATCTCTTGCCTGGATGATGTGTAAGAAGCCATATCTTGTGCCGATTCCCGGTACAAGAAAGCTGGAACGGCTGAGGGAAAATGCAGGTGCGGCGGATATTGTACTGACTGAAGGTGAAATTAGAAAGCTGGATAATGCTTTGCAGCAGATGAAAATGTCTGAAGTATTTGGCGGTACACGAATTATAAAAAGCAATTAAAGGAAGAATTAGCAAGAATCTCAATAAGGGGCAAAAATAAAGCAAAAGGAGGCTTTTTTTATGATTTACAGTAATTTTCAAGATAAAAAGCTGTCTCTCCTGGGGTTTGGAACAATGCGTCTGCCTGTTAATGCAGATGGCAGCATAGATGAAGTTCAGGTTAGGGAAATGGCGGATTATGCTGTAAAGCATGGGGTGAATTACTTTGATACTGCTTATCCTTATCACAGTGGTGAAGCGGAGCGGGTGATCGGCAGGATTCTCAGCCAATATCCGCGCAATAGTTACTATCTTGCGACTAAATATCCCGGGCATCAAATCAGCAGCTTCTATGATCCAACTGCTACCTTTGAGGAACAGCTGGAAAAGTGTGGGGTAGAATATTTTGATTTTTATTTGCTGCATAATGTGTATGAGAATTCTATGGCTACTTATTTAGATCCTAAATGGGGCATCATTGATTATTTCAAAGAGCAAAAGAGGCTGGGACGAATCAGACATCTGGGGTTTTCCAGTCATGCCCAGCTGGAAGGGCTTCGGTCATTTCTGGAGGTTTGTGGGGAGGACATGGAATTTTGTCAGATTCAATTGAATTATCTGGATTGGACCTTGCAGAATGCCAGGGCAAAGTATGAATTGCTTACTGAGCGCGGTATTCCGGTTTGGGTTATGGAGCCGGTTCGTGGCGGCAGGCTGGCTAAGCTGAGTGCTGAGGAAGAAATAAAGCTGAATGAGGTACGTTCTGATGAATCCGTTCCTGCCTGGGGATTTCGTTTTTTACAGGGACTTTCCAATGTGAAAATGGTTTTGAGCGGTATGTCTAATCTGGAACAGGTTCAGGATAATGTCAGGACTTTTGGAGAGTATAAAAGCTTGTCTGCTGAAGAGCGGGAAATATTATTGAATATTGCTGAAGGAATGAAGGATTCCATTCCATGTACGGCTTGCCGCTATTGCTGTGATGGATGTCCTATGGAGCTGGATATTCCTCTTCTGCTGGCTGATTATAATGAGATTCGCTTTTCTCCGGCTTTTAATGTGGCAATGCACATCGAATCACTGCCGGAAGAAAAAAGACCTTCTGCCTGTATCAGCTGCGGCAAGTGTGCTGAAATTTGTCCGCAAAGCATTGATGTTCCTTTGGCAATGCAGGAATTTACGGCAGCACTCAGCAAGATTCCAAGCTGGGCAGAGATCTGCCGCCAAAGGGATGAAGCTGCGAAAAAAGAATAAATAAATTAAAAAATGGGAGGTGAGAGTATGGTAAAGTTTTATAAGCTGCTTGCCTTATTTTTAGTAGGAGCATTGAGTTTGCTTTTGCTTACTGGCTTTGGGAAAAGCTCTGTTGCTGCTGAAGAGGACGCTGGAGCTGTTGTTTCCAATCCTTTGGTGATTGCCGATCAGGGAATGTTCTCTGCTGGCGGAACCATAACAAAGCCGGTGGCTGGAAAGTATGATCCAGATATGAATTGGCTGGATGAAACGCGCGCCGGAAATACGGCTCATGTAGACCATGCCAATGTATTTTATCAGATTCCTGCCAATGAAAGAGGAAATCCTCTGGTATTTCTTCATGGGTATGGACAAACTCGTATGGGTTGGATGACAACGCCTGATGGACGCAGTGGGTGGTCTGATTCTTTTTTGCAAAAAGGACATAGTGTGTTTTTAGTAGATCAGCCTCGGCGTGGAGAAGCAGGTGCTGCTGCCTGTATGACTACTGATGCTTTGGATACCTGGTCGAAAAATTCGAAAGAATATAAACCTGGGGATCAGGCCTGGTATACTCATTTTCGTATAGGACGTGTTGCACCTGAAAGATATAAGGGGTCTATGTTTCCGGCTGGGGCTGAGGCTCAGAATCAGTTCTTCCGGCAGATGACACCTAATACTGGTGATTTTGATATGGCAGTTGTGGCAGATGCAATGCAGGCAGTTATGGAAGAAGTTTATAAAAGAACGGGTAAAAAGGCTGTTTTTGTTACTCATTCTCAAGGCGGGAGAGTTGGTTGGAATGTAGATGTCAAAAATATTGCAGCGATTGTAGCTATTGAACCTGGGGGAACGCCTGCTGCTGCCTCTGAACAGTATAAAAAGCTGCTGGCAGCTAAAATTCCTATTATTATTTATTTTGGCGATTATATTGATAATGGTCCGGAGGATATTGCTTCTACTGGTTTTTGGCGAAAAGTCAGGGACGGAGCAGTAGACTTTGCTGAGAGCTATAATGCTGCTGGCGGTGATTGTACTGTGGTAAATTTACCGGATGAAGGCATTACCGGCAATTCTCATTTTATGTTTCAGGAATTAAATAGTGAAGAGATTGCTAATCATCTGTCAGCTTGGCTGGCCTTAAAGGGATTAAATTAGGCTATTAAAATTTATACGATTATGATATAGGGACTAATTGTTAAGTAATCAAAAACATAGAAATATGTAGATAAACACACTTAAAAGTGGACACATTAAGTCTTTTAAGTGTGGCTTAACAATAGGTTTCAAGGCTAAGCGACTGCTGCTGGCGAAAGCTATGCTGCAGATATGAGCTACGTTGTGAAAAAAAGTTAAAAACTTACCTTTAGATGTAATCTTCAGTCTGAAGCTCTAAGAAC
>JBJDXG010000053.1:0-6398 GCA_051866555.1 bacterium
TCGTGTATTCCTTAGCTGTAAAGACAATCGGCAAAATGAGTCCTATTGAATTTTTCAAGGGAATGCTTCCGGTTATGATTTTCGCTTTCTCCAGTGCATCATCTGTAGGAACATTGCCGCTTAATATGGAAACAACTGAAAAAATGGGAGCATCCAAGGAGATCTCTTCCTTTATTCTGCCTCTGGGAGCTACTATCAATATGGACGGAACTGCAATTTATCAGGGTGTATGCGCCATATTTATCGCTTCCTGCTACGGCATAGACTTAACCTTTGCCCAAATGATCACTATTGTCCTAACCGCAACATTGGCCTCTATCGGAACAGCAGGCGTACCTGGTGCCGGAATGGTTATGCTGGCAATGGTACTGACTTCTGTCGGTCTGCCTGTGGACGGAATTGCTTTGGTAGCAGGAGTTGACCGGATATTTGATATGGGACGGACAACGGTAAATATTATGGGTGACGCTTCCTGTACTATGATTATTTCTAATCTGGAAAAAAGAAAAACACAGCAGCAAACGATAAACGGTTAAACATCTGAAGCAGTTTATTCTGTAAAATATTAATTAAGCTGGGTAAATATAAGGAGAAATTTTATGTTCAGCAATCGTCTAGGTCACTTATTAGCTTTATTTACTATTTTTGTCTGGGGAACTACTTTTATCTCTACTAAAATGCTTTTACATTATCTTACTCCGATAGAAATTTTATTTTTCCGTTTTTCACTGGCTTTTATAGCTTTATGTATTTTCTCTCCCCAGCAGAAAATACATATAAGCTTAAATCGGGAGGAATTATATTTTGCCGGAGCCGGTCTTGCCGGCATAACGCTGTATTTTCTTTTTGAAAATATTGCTCTGGTTTATTCCTATGCCTCTAATGTCAGTATCATTTTATGTATGGCGCCGTTTTTTACGGCCTTATTCGCTCATTTTTTTTTGAAAACGGAAAGGCTTAAGCCCAGCTTTTTTATCGGCTTTTTAGCTGCTATCAGCGGCATTGCTCTGATTAATTTCAACAGCAGTACGGTTTTGCAGCTTAACCCTTTAGGCGACATTTTAGCACTGCTGGCAGCAGCAGTCTGGGCTGTTTATTCGATCCTAATCAAAAAGATTAGTCTGTTAAATTATTCTACTGTTTTATGTACTAAAAAAACCTTTCTTTACGGTCTGATTTTCATGCTGCCCTGTCTGCCTTTTTTCGATTTTAAGTTAAGCAGCTTCGATGTACATAATCTGCCGCTTTTGCTGCATATAAGCTATTTAGGTCTGGGAGCTTCGGCACTTTGCTTTGCTACCTGGAATTTCAGCGTAAAGCTCTTGGGTGCAGTCAAGACCAGTATCTATATCTATCTTACACCGGTTATAACGATAATTTTTTCTGCCTGGTTTCTGGCGGAAAAGATCACCCCTATTGCTCTGATAGGAACTGCTTTAACTATGATCGGCTTATTTATTTCTGAAAGAGCATAATAAAAGGCTGCCCTCTTGAAACAGATTTTAAGGTTTCAGTAGGGCAGCTTAATTTTTGCCTGCTTTCCTTATGGCTTTTATAAGGCCTGTTCGCCTTTTTCATTAGTTCTGATCCTGATTACATTTTTAACCGGATAGACAAAAATCTTCCCATCTCCTATTTCTCCGGTATAAGCATTTTTAGCTATGATGTTGATTACCTCATCCTCTGATTCATCCTTAACCACAATCTCCAATCTGATTTTAGGAATTAGATTAATGGTAAATTCATTGCCCCGGTAGACCTCAGTATGTCCCTGCTGAGAACCGCAGCCTACTATCTGACTTACGGTAATTCCGGTAATGCCATATTTTTTTAAAGCAGCTTTTACTTCATCCAATTTAGCGGGACGAATGATTGCTTCTATTTTTACCATATTATCACCTCTTTTATCTTAATAATGAGTCGATATCGTAAGCATTTTCTCCATGCTGCGTAAAATCAAGACCGGTATATTCTTCTCCTTCACTGACACGTGCTTTAAACAGACAGTTGACTGCTTTATATAAAATATAGGTAGCAACGGCTGCTAAGACCATGGTAGCTATAACACTGACAAACTGCACCCACAGCAAATGAAAGCTGCCTGAAGCCAAGAGTCCGTCAGCTCCATCCGGATTTACTGCTTTAGTGGCAAAAATTCCAGTCAGGAGAGCACCCAATGTCCCCCCTACGCCATGAATACCAAAAGCATCTAAAGCATCATCATAGCCTAAACGCACCTTAGCTACACTGACAGCAAAGTAACAGACCGGACTGACTAAAAGCCCCATGAAAAGTGCTGCTAAAGGAGTTACAAAGCCGCAGGCCGGAGTAACTACTACTAAACCGGCAATACAGCCGCTGGCAACACCCAGCATAGTCGGTTTGCCATGATGCCATATCTCCACTAAGGCCCAGGAGATAATAGCTGCTGAAGCTGAAATATGAGTAGTTACAAAAGCGTTTACGGCTATTTCATTAGCTCCCAAGGCACTGCCGCCATTAAAGCCGAACCAGCCAATCCATAAAAGTCCTGCACCTAAGACGGTCATTGGCAGATTATGCGGTATCATCATTTCCAAGCCGGGTTTTCTTTTACCCAGCAGCATACATAAGACCAAAGCGGTAATTCCTGATGAAATATGTACTACTGTTCCTCCGGCAAAGTCCAAAGCACCCATTTCCCGAATCCAGCCGCCTACCCCCCATACCCAATGAGCTAAGGGATTATAGACGATCGAGGTCCATAAAAAGATGAATAAAACATAAGCTGAAAACCGCATTCTGCCTACAACAGAGCCGGAAATCAAAGCTGCTGTAATTAGGGCAAACATCATTTGAAAGGCCATAAACAGCAAATGCGGAACAGAAGCGATATAATCGGGATTAGGCATAAGTCCTACTCCTGACAGGCCGACAAAATTCAAAGAACCTATAAGACCATTAATGTCCTGACCAAAAGCCAGGCTGTAACCGTATAAGATCCATTCAACACTGACGATACCGAGAACGATAAAGCTCATCATGATAGTATTTAAGACATTTTTCTTTCTTGACATGCCGCCATAGAAAAGAGCCAGGGCCGGAGTCATGATAAAGACAAAGGCAGCACAAATCAAAAGAAAACCAGTATTTCCAATATCCATTTATTTTCCCCTTTCTTTTTATCAGCTTTTTATCATCGGCGCCATGATAAAAAAACAGACGCTTATAAAGCAAGGTGTTTCACTTGCTTTATAAGCGCCATTGCTCACATTTGATTTAGTTTTTTTTATTATACAAATAAAATCCGAATCTGTCAATAATTTATTTTACTTTACTGCCAGGTTTAACCATTCCGTCCAAGGTGCCTAAAACCAGACCGTTATCATCGCTGGCCGCTAAGATCATGCCGGATGATTCTATACCTCTCAGCTTGACCGGTTTAAGATTAGCCACCAGGATAACCTGTTTCCCGATAAGCTGCTCCGGCTGATAATGTTTAGCTATCCCGGAAACTACCTGCCTTACCTCGCTGCCCAAATCCACCTGAAGCTTCAGCAGCTTGTCGGCCTTTTCTACCTTCTCCGCCTGTTTGATGACTCCCACTCTTAAGTCAAGCTTGGCAAAATCATCAATCGTAATCATATCGGCCGCCGGAGTTTTTTCTTTGACCGGTTTTGACGCAGGCTTTTCTGCTTTTTCTATTTCCAGCCGAGGATAAATAGGTTCTCCCTTCATTATCCTTTGACCGGCCGGAGTCAGCTTCCACTCCTTGACCTCAGACCACAGATGCTGGTCTAAAGAGTCTGTAAAGCCAAGCTGACGCCACATTTCTACTGCACCATGCAGCAGGAACGGACTGGTCATCAGAGCTACAATCCGCAGAACCTCTAAAAGATTATATAAGACCGTGCCTAATCTTTCCCTGTTTTCTTCTTTTTTAGCTAAGGTCCAAGGAGCCGTTTCATCAATATATTTATTTGCCCGGCCAATCAATTTCCAAATAGCAATCAAAGCAGCATTATACTGCACATTATCCATAGCCTGCTCTACTTCCAGAGCAACCTCCTGAGCTAAGCTAACCAATTCTGCATCCAGCTTATCAGGTTTGCTCGGTTCAGGAACTATTCCCTGAAAATATTTTTCCGTCATAGCCAGGGTACGGTTTAAAAGATTGCCCAAATCATTAGCTAAATCAAAGTTGATTCTTTCCTTTAAAGCTTTGTAGGAAAAATCACCGTCTGAACCAAAAGGCACTTCTCTTAATAAGAAATAACGCACCTGGTCAAGACCATATTCCTCAACCAGCTTTAGAGGGTCTATGACATTACCTTTAGATTTAGACATCTTCTCTCCTTCAATGGTCCACCAGCCATGACCGAAGACCTTCTTCGGCAAAGGCAGATCCAGAGCCATCAGGATCGCCGGCCAAATAATCGTATGAAAACGGACTATTTCCTTGCCGACCATATGTAAGTCCGCCGGCCAGTATTTCTGATATTTGCTTGCATCATCCGAGCCATAGCCTAAGGCACTGATATAATTAGTTAAAGCATCCAGCCAAACATAAACAACATGCTTAGTATCAAAATCGACCTGAATGCCCCAGTCAAAGGTAGTACGGGAAACACTTAGATCCTCCAGCCCCTGCTTTACAAAATTTATCATTTCATTCCGTCTGGCTGCCGGCTGAATAAAATCAGGATTATCCTCATAATACTGCAAAAGTCTTTGTTCGTAATTAGAGATTTTGAAAAAATAGCTTTCCTCTTCTACCCATTCTGTTGGGCGGTGACAGTCAGGACAGATATTGCCTTCCTCAAGCTGGCTTTCTGTCCAGTAGGTTTCGCAAGGAGTACAGTACCATCCGGCATACTTGCCTTTATAAATATCTCCCTGCTCATAAAGCTTGGAAAAAATCTTTTGTACTGTTTTTTTATGTCTTTCCTGAGTAGTTCGGATAAAATCATCATTGCTTATCTCAAACTTTTCCCAGTTCTTTTTAAAAACATCAGCCACCTGGTCTACATAGGTCTTCGGTTTTATGCCCTTTTTCTGCGCACTGCGTTCAATCTTTTGACCATGCTCATCTGTTCCGGTCAGAAAATAAGTATCATAGCCCTGCAAACGCTTAAAACGAGCTAAGGCATCACAGGAAACAGTTGTATAGGCATGTCCGATATGCGGAACATCGTTGACATAATAGATAGGCGTAGTTAAATAAAATTTATCTTTACCCATATTGAGACCCCTTTCATTTATTCTCATTATATTATTGTAACACAGTAAAAAAATACTGTAAAGAAATTAACGATTAAAGATAATTTTAATGGATATTTTTTGTAATTATTCTATATAAACGGATTTTTTGTCATTTAGCGCTTGACTTTAATTGGCATTTCTGGTATTATAAAAATATAAAATTTGTCGAAACAGAGCTAAGAGGAGGAACTTATAATGAAATCCACAGGTATTGTAAGAAAAGTAGACGATTTAGGAAGAATCGTGTTGCCAATCGAGTTAAGAAGAACTCTACATATTGATGAAAAGGATCCTTTGGAAATCTACGTTAACGGGGATAACATTATTTTGAGAAAATATGAACCAACCTGCGTTTTCTGCGGAAAAACAGAAAATATCGTTAACTTCAAGGATAAAAAAGTATGCAGCAGCTGTGTTGATACTTTAAATCAATTACAGAGCTTACAAGTATGATTATTTTTTAAGCTGATGTCTAATCGACATCAGCTTTTTTATTTTGCAGATAAATACTGTAAACCTCGCTTTTCGACATTTTTCTTCTCTTGGCTATCTTTTTGAAGCACTCCATTTTTTCCATACCTTGGCTTAACAATAATTCCATCTCTTCCTCAACCGAGCCGGAGAAAAATTCCTCCGGCTGACTGTTTTCATTACCTGCCAGCACAATGGTTATCTCGCCTTTGGGTTCCTGAAAATAATCCAAGGCAGCCATAAGCTCTCCCCGCCAGAACTCTTCATATTTTTTAGTCAATTCCCTGCCTATCACAATTTGTCTGTTGCCTAAAGCATGTAAAAGATCCTCCAGGGTTTTCCGCAGCCTATGAGGAGCTTCATAAAATATCATAGTTCTCTCTTCTACTGCAAGTCTGAGCAATTCATTTTTTCTTTTTTTCCCTGCCCGCGGCAAAAAGCCCAGAAAAACAAACTGTTCAGTCGGCAAACCTGACACCACCAAAGCACTGACAGCAGCTACTGCACCCGGCAGCGGAACGACCTTTATTCCGGCTTCAACAGCCAGGGTAACTAAATCATAACCGGGATCGGAAATTCCCGGCATTCCGGCATCAGTAACCACTGCTATATTTTTCCCCGTCTTAAGCTGTTCTATTAAATATTGACCCTTCAGCTGCTTATTATGCTCATGATAACTGGTTAAA
>JBJDXG010000054.1:0-6363 GCA_051866555.1 bacterium
GATTGTAACGGGCGTCCAGCACGGAGAAGATGCGCGGCGTCTCAGCGCCGGTCATGAAGCCGACAGCCACGGCGACGGCACCCAGCAGCACGGCCACAAGAACCACAAGGATTATAAATCTCCAGCCTTTCTTCATTCTGCGGGCACCTCCTTGTAGCACCAGGCTTCCCCAAGCTCAATCACGCTGCGGATAAGGCCCACAATGGCCCCGCCGATGAACCAGATACAGATCCAGAGAAACAGCAGACCCAGGGCCAGAACAATCATAGCGGAACCCAATACCACCATCATATCCGGCTGCAGAGCAGCCAGCGCATCAGCAAAGCCAATCAGAGCAAGCCCCATGGACTTGATTATCCCAACATCGGTATCACTGGAAAGAACCATCTCTATTTTTCGGTCAATCTTAAATCCGTCTGCTTCTATGGTACGATAAGTTAAGCCAAATTCCGGAGATAAATGCATTCCAGTAACAATAAGCTGAAGCTCTAAAGCAGCATCCTGCCTGATATCCTGCATTAACCAATACAGCAGTCCATATTCAGCTCTAGTACCGGTTACTACACATATCCTTTTCATCATGATCAAATCCTTCTTAACTTTGCCTGAAGCCTCTAAAATTACTGTCTTTATTAAAGTATAAATTCTGCATTACTTTTATATTGTTTTCAATCTGATATTTATAATAATTTTCCATTAAAACTTTATTAGCTTCATATAATGCTTCATAAAATTCATCATCACTCATATCAGTAAAATTAACAGTCATTAAATCTGAATTCAAATGCTTACGCTCATAAAAATCCTCAACTCCATCCAGTAATCCCTGTTCTATAGCATGATAATATAATGGACATCCAGGATATGGTGTTACCGGTCTTATCGTTCTGAACTGAGCATGGTCATCATATTTTAATAGAAAATCAACACCTTTTTGTAAGGATTCTCGCGTTTCCCCTAAATTGCCGAAGATAATATTATAGCCCGGACTTATGCCAGCAGCCAGAGTATTTTCTATTCCTTCAGTGATCTGCTTTACAGTCAGATTTTTATTCATTCGCTTTAAAGCCTCTTCATCCATTGACTCAATACCATAATTAATAAAAACACAGCCAGCTTCCTTCATCAATTTTAATAAATCCTTTTTAGCATAATTAAGCCTGCCGCTACAATCCCATTTTATATTTAATTTAGCCCTTATAAAGGCTTCACATATTTCCGTAGTTCTTTTTTCTGAACTCATTAATAATTCATCAGAAAAAGCTATATAGGAGATATTATATCTTTCCTTCAAGATTTCTATTTCATTAATAATGCTTTCTGCTGAACGCGGTCTGAAGCCCTTATCCATTCTATAACAAAAATTGCATCTGAAAGTACAGCCTCTTCCTGATAAAACAGGCATACATCTTTCACTGTTATTAATTCTTGGCAGCCGCAAAAGGGCATAATGGTCTATTGGGAATAAATGCCAGGCAGGCAAAGGAATATTATCTATATCCTTTATCAAAGGACGTCTTTCTGTCTGGATAAACTGGTCATTTTCCAGATAAGCTATTCCTTTTATGTCCTTCTTTTGTTTGTTCCTGCTGTCAGCTATATAATTTACCAGCTCGGCTACCGTTTCCTCACCTTCTCCAATAGCAATCACATCAGCCTTAGTCTTACGCAAAAAATATTCAGGTTCCGGTGATACCAAATGCCCGCCAAGAATATAAAACGGTCTGTTTTTACTGGAATTAACAGCCCGAGAAATGCTTAAAATTTTCCGGTACTGATAATAGCCGCCGCAGGCACCAGCGCCTACAACATCAAAACAATTATTATCCAAATATTTAGTTAAATGCTCTTCAGGGTAATGATAGATATCCTGATTATAAATAGTCACCTCATGTCCTTCTTTTTCCAAGGCAGCTGCAATATAGGCAATTCCTTGAGGGAACCAGGAAATATAAGAATCATTGTCATAAACTACTAATAAAACTTTCATGCGAATCTCCTTTATAAATTATCATAAATTGGCACTGCTTGGCAAATTAATAATTCTGGCCGTCAAATCCTCGGCTACCGACAGATCCATTTTGGGACAGTCCTTATAGATAGCCAGCTCTGGCATCAAAGTCCAGCAGGGTCTGGTCATAATCCCATTCTCATTAGTCTTTGCAAGAATTAAATCCCTTTCAGCCGAATCATCCAGCAAAGCAGTCTGCAACCAGTAATTGCTTTTGGCAAATTCCGGTTCTTGAAAAACAGATATTCCGGCAATATTTTGCAGTCCTTCTTTATATCTGGTAAACAATAATCTTTTCTGCCTTAAAAATTCAGGCAGCTTCTCCATTTGTGCACATCCCAGAGCAGCATTCAAATTAGGCAGCCGATAATTATAGCCGCGCATATCATGATTAAACAGCCATTTATGCGGAATTTTAGCCGTCGTAGTCAAATGCTTAGCCAATTTTCCCAATTCTTCATCATTAGTCAATATAGCCCCGCCGCCGCCGGTCGTAACCACCTTATTGCCATTAAAGCTTAAAATACTCAATAAACCAAAATTACCCGTATGCCTTCCTTTATAATATGAACCTAGTGATTCAGCCGCATCCTCAATCAGCTTCAGATTATATCCGGCACAAAGCTCAACTATCGGGTCCAAATCAACCGGATGACCAAAGGTATGCATAACTATCAAAGCCTTTATTTTTCTGCCCGTCTTCCGGTTATACAGCTGCCCGCTTTTCATCTCACCTATTTCAGCCAAATAATCCCTCAGCTTTTCCGGACAAACTCCTAAGGTTTTATAAGAGCTGTCTGCAAAATGCGGCACTGCACCACAGTAGCTGACTGCATTAGCTGTCGCCACAAACGTAAGCGCCGGCAACAGAACCTCATCCTCTGCCTGAACACCAGTCAACAGCAAAGCAGTATGCAGTGCCGCCGTTCCGTTAACTACGGCAACAGCCTTCTTCACCCCAGTAAACTCAGCAAGCATCTCTTCAAACCGATTCACATACTGCCCAACTGAGGAGACCCAGCCGGTATCAAGGCACTCCTTAACATACTGCCATTCATTGCCCTGAAAAACGGGTTCATGCAACGGAGCCGTATCCTTTTTTAAAATAGCTTTTAAACAGCTTAACAGTTCTTCTTCCATCAAATATTATACCTTTCAGCCTTATAATTTTTCAGATTTTCCGCATTGCTGAACCAATTGGCAGTTTCCTTAAGTCCTCTTTTAAAGCCTTCCCGTCCGCCGTACTGCGGTTCCCAGTTTAACAATTTCTTAGCTTTATCATTATCAGCCCACAGCCTCTCCACTTCACTTTTAGCCGGTCTTAACCTGACCTCTTCCGTTTCTATGACAATTTTTCTCCCCATGACCTCGCTTATCATTTCCGCAGTTTCACCAATCGATATTTCATAATTGCTGCCAATATTAATAACCTGCCCAACTGCATTTTCTGATTCCAGCATCGCTATAAAGCCGTTTACCGTATCCTGCACATAATTAAAATCACGTGTCGGATGCAATGAGCCTAATTTTATTCTTTCCCTGCCCGCAGCTATTTGGGTGATGATCGTTGGAATAACTGCTCTGGCTGACTGTCTCGGTCCATAAGTATTAAAAGGGCGGATAATTGCCACCGGAAGCTGAAATGAAGCATAAAAGGAATAAGCCAATTGGTCAGCCCCTATTTTGCTGGCTGAATAAGGTGACTGTCCCTGCAGAGGATGTTCCTCGGTGATCGGTACAAACTGAGCTGTGCCATACACTTCGCTGGTAGAGGTCTGCACTATCTTCTTTATCCCCAGCTCTCTGGCAGCCTGCAGAATATTTAAGGTTCCTTTGATATTCGTATCTATATAAGCCGCCGGAGAATGATAAGAATAAGGAATAGCTATTAAAGCCGCCAGATGCAGAACCGCATCACAGCCGCGCATGGCTTCCTTTACTCCAAAAGGATCGCGGACATCGCCGGAAAAAACATCCAGTTCATTTTTAATATCCCGACTGAGAGTATCCAGCCAGCCCCAGGAATTAAAAGAATTATAATAAACAAAAGCTCTGACATCATATCCTGATTCGAGCAATTTTTCTGTCAGATGAGAACCTATAAAGCCGTCCGCACCTGTTACCAGTACCTTTTTATAATTCACAGCCATCATTCCTATCTTCTTTTATCTATAAAATAAGTCGGCAAAGCATAATCAGGCTCATACCCCTGCAAAATCTTCTTTCCCTGTCTGAGCTTCATTATTTTCCCCTGCAGCAATCCGTTTTTCTCTTTCCATCTGGCAATATTATCCTGACCCTTTTGGTTTATACTTTCAGCCAGCTCCTGCAGCTCCTTTTGCCAAGCAGCAAGCCCGGAATCGTTCTTCTCCTGATGAAGCTTAGCATAAACTTTCTTTAATTCTCCCAATTCCTGCAGAATTTTTTCCTTAGCTGTCATCAGAGCGTCAAGACTGTTTAAAACCGTTTCATCATCAGAAGCAAAAAGCTCTTCTTCCTTCAGCAGCAGCTCCTGAAAATCCAGCATAGCCTTCTTCTTTTTCTGCAATAAATCAGCTATTTGTTCCTGCATCACAAATGCCCTTCCTTTTTGGCAATCTGTATCGCCTGCTCCCAGGTTTCCCGGAGCTCGACAGTCATCTGCAGAACCTCATCCAGCATCGCTGTATCCTTTTTCACATTGGCTTTTATCAGTCTAAAATGCATATAATCATATAAGGCTGCCAGCTGCTCGGAAATAGGAATACTGCGGTCCAGACCAAGCAGTAGTTCACGGGCAATCAGCTTAGCCCGCTGAATATTATTATGCGCCTCTTCAATTTTCTTTTCTGCTATTGCCTTTTTCGCCTGATTGATAAACCTGATCAAACCATCATAGAGCATAAGAACCAGCTTTTCCGGCGGGGTTGATAAGATCTGATTCTGTTTATATTTGGCATACGGGTTATTCATACTCATTCTCTCAGCTCCTAACTGGTGTAATTGGTAAACATCGACATTTGGCTCATCATTTTAGAGATATAGGTTTCCATGGTGGAAAATTGAGCATAATATTTCTTTTCCAAAGCCTTCAGACGCTCCTTTTCCTTATCCATCGCTTCCTGCAGCGAAGTCAGCCTTTTGCCCAGCACACTCTGGTCAGTCGCACTTGATTTTCCGGCTTCATCGCTGATATCAGACATAGCTGTATCTAAAGATTCCTGCAGCCGTTGAAAAATCCCATTTTGAGCGCTGTCATCCTTGCCGTTAGCCGTAAAAAATTCAATGATCTTATCCGGGTCAGATGCAATTGCCGCTTTCAGCTTATCCTCATCAATGCTGATTTGTCCGTTAGTCGTATAAGAACCGGTATCGAAACCAATATTATAGATAGACAGCTTCGAACCGTCACTCAAAGTAACTGAAGAAGAAAGAGCTGTCCGCATAGAAGTCGCTACCTTGCTTAAAATAGAGTCATTACGCAGAATCCCCTGCTTAGCCTTCTCTTCCCATTTTTTTATCTCATCCTCGCTCATATCCTCTTTTTGAGTTTCGGTCAAAGGGCTGTAATCGCGGTCCACCTTTTCTTTAGTCTTAGTATTAATGGCACTGATTAATTTGTTGTATTCATCAACAAAGCCTTTAATCTGATCATAGATTCCATCAACATCGGTTTCAGTAACAATGGAGAATGTCCCCTCATCAATAATATTGCCATCAACATCCTTAGTAACCGTAGTTTCCTTCAGATTAAAGGTCATTCCGTTAATGGTGAAATTATTGCTGGCTTGAGTAAACTCAGCTCCGTTTAATTTAAACTTAGCATCCTGTCCCTTTACTGTAACATCAGAAGTACCCATTCCTAATGCTAAAGCAGTATCCTTATCTAATTCGATCTTAGCCTCATAACCGCTAGAAGTCGTAGTAAAGAAAAATCTGTTAGTCCCCGCATCATAAGAAGCAGTTATCCCTATTTTTTCGCTGTTTATCCGCTTAGCTACATCAGAAGCAGAATCGCCCGCTTTTACTTCGATATCATTACCATTAATCTTCAAGGTCAAATCCTTAGTGAACTTGCCGTCAGCCACATCAGCTAAAGAATCTTTTTTAGAAGTCAGATACGCACCTTTAGCCAACTTCTCAATAGACATCTCCATATTGCCGTTGACCGCCTGACTGCCTGCATTAATGGTCACCGCAGAAGCATTACTCGGCGTAGTCTTTTTTAAATTAAAATTGCTTTGCAGCTTCAAGTCAAAAACCTTATTGCGCAGAGAAGATATCTGAGTATTCAACTCAAGATAAGCATCCTTCTTCCACTGAGCCTTCTGTTTTTTCTGATACAGCTTATCATATTTAGTTCTCTGCGCTGT
>JBJDXG010000055.1:0-6331 GCA_051866555.1 bacterium
TGCTTTGGAAATATTCAAAGATTTATTGGCTGGATAACGCTAGTTAAATACATTTGTATATATTTATACACAAATAATTATATTTTATTTAGGAGGCAGGAAAATGAAAAGAAAAGTTGTAGAAATAAAATTTAACGGAAAATGCTCTGATAAAAAACAGGTGTCGGATATTATTTGTTTTTTTGATGAGAATACCAGTGTGATAGCTACTAATATTCAGAAAAGAAATGAGAATATTATCGGTAAGGTAGTTTTTGCAGAATATATTTTAGAAGGATATTCAGTTAAAACTAAAGAATCAATAGATTATTTGAAATCACTGGGACTGACAGTAAAGATACTGGAAAAAATAGCTTAAGAGAAAGAAGGGTTTATGGTGTATTTGGAAAAAATAAATGTAGAAACTGTTCTGCCCTGTCATCTTGATCCGGAGAAGATTAAGGTCATTGGCCGCATGGAAACCGATATAGCTGAGCTGATGCCCCGTTTAGTAACTTATTTAAAGACTAAGGTTAAGGCGGTTTTGTATAATAAGGGAGCAGGGACGATAACCTTTAAGGAGGACCCGCATATTTTTACTATACATAGTGATAAGGTAGCCGTTACCTTTTTAGAGGATACTGATGAAGCGGAAAAATTCTTTCAGCAGGCTATCAGTCTGATTAATGAAGCCTATGACTTAAGGGCAGAGCTGGAACCGACCTTGGAATCCAACAAGCCGCTGGCGCCGTTTGAAATATATAAGCATTTGCCTCAGACTAATTGCCGCCGCTGCGGGGAAGGAGGCTGTCTTGCCTTTGCGACCAAGCTGTCAAGGCAGGAGGCCAGTCTCAGCAAATGCGGCCTGATTTATGAGACAGAATTTACTGCTAAAAGAGAAGCCCTGCTGGAGAAAATGGAGCAGGCAGGCTATGGTCTGTAAAGCTGTTAAGTCAATAACCTGTGTTAAGGAGGATTGTCAGTGAAGATAAAGTTAAGTGCTGCTGTTTTGGCAGGCAAAGCAATTACTGGTTTAAGCCGCAGGCTGCACTTGGGTGCAGGCTCTACTTATCCCGGCAGGGTCATGCGCCGTATAGACCCGGATGTCCTTACTGAAGTGACTGCTAAGCTGCCTAAAGGTTCGGCGGTAATTACCGGAACTAATGGCAAGACTACTACTAATAATCTGCTGGCTCATATTTTAAAGCTGGCAGGCAAAGAAATCATCAATAACCGTTCCGGGGCTAATCTGATTACCGGGGTAACGACTTCAGTATTGGAGCAGTGTACCTGGACCGGCAGGGTAAAGGCTGATTTTGGCCTTTTTGAGGTTGATGAAGCGACAGTGCCGGCAGTTACCAAAGAGGTACGCCCTAAGACTCTTTTGGTTACTAATTTTTTTCGTGACCAGCTTGACCGTTATGGTGAGCTGGATTACACAGCAGGGCTGATCAGAAGGTCGCTGCCCAATGTTTCAGGAACGGTAATTTTAAATGCTGATGACCCGCTGGTTGCCGGTCTTGGGCGGGAAGATGACGGAAGAAAGGTAGTTTACTATGGGATAGATGATGCTTCGCTGCCGGAGGCTGAAGGGGTGCAGGCGGCTGATTCCAAGTATTGTACTGTCTGCGGCGGACCCTACGAATATGAGAAGGTGTTTTTCGGCCATTTAGGCAAGTACAGATGTGCTATGTGCGGTCTTACTCGTCCTGAGCTGACTGTGGCAGCTAAAAAAATCACCTTTCAAAGTATAACCGATACTAAGATCCTGTTCCATACGCCTAAAGAGGATTTTGAAGCTGTGGTGCATCTGCCGGGCCTGTATAATGTCTATAATGTTTTGGCTGCGGTGGCCTGCTGCCTGGAGTGGCAGATACCTCTGGCGGTCATAAAAAAAGGCTTAACCAGCTTTCGGCCTGCTTTTGGCAGAATGGAGCAGATCCTTCTGGCAGAAAATCCGGCTCTCTTGATTCTGGTAAAAAATCCGACCGGCTTCAATGAGGTGCTGCGGACTATGCAGATTGACAGTAAGCCGAAAAATCTGTTGATCTGTGTTAATGATAATTATGCCGATGGAGAGGATATTTCCTGGTTTTGGGATGTCGATTTTGAAAGGCTGCTGCTTGCTCATCCGGTGAATTTTTTAGTCAGCTCCGGCAGTCGGGCCGGTGATATGGCCCTAAGGCTGAAGTATGCGGGTCTGGAATCGGAGAAGATCAGCATTGAGCCTGATTTAAAGCAGGCTTTGAATAATGTAGTAGAAAAAGTAAAAAAGGGTGAAACTATTTATATTCTATCCACTTATACGGCAATGCTGGATATGAGAGATTTAATTCAGCAGCAGGGATATTTAAAGAATTACTGGGAGGATCAAGGATGAAACTGAATATTTTACATCTTTACCCTGATTTAATGTCTATTTATGGTGATCGAGGCAATATCCTTGCTTTGACTAAAAGAACTGTCTGGCGCAATATTGCGGTGAATCTGGTGGAATCAAGCATTGGTGACAGGCTTAATCTAAAGGACATCGATCTGATTTTTTTCGGCGGAGGCCAAGATAAGGAGCAGGTTCTTGTCTGCGAGGATTTACAGGCTGATAAAAAATTTATCCTCCAGGAAGCAGTGGAATCAGGAACAGTGATGCTCGGTATCTGCGGCGGTTTTCAGCTTTTGGGCAAGTATTACAGGACCGGGAACGGCAAGGAGCTGCCGGGCTGTGATATCATGCAGCTGAGAACTGAACCGGGAGTTAAAAGGATGATCGGCAATGTTATTTTACAGACCTCTCTTTCGGGACAGGAATTAGTCGGCTTTGAAAATCATTCCGGCAGGACTTATCTTTCCGGTCAGACCAAGCCGTTAGGTCAGGTTGTCTGCGGCTTTGGCAATAATGGGGAGGACGGACAGGAAGGAGCAGTTTATAAAAACTGCTTCGGTACTTATCTGCATGG
The DNA here is from genome assembly GCA_051866555.1 of bacterium. GTDB lineage: Bacteria > Bacillota > JBJDXG01 > JBJDXG01 > JBJDXG01 > JBJDXG01. The sequence goes on from JBJDXG010000055.1 coordinate 2,934, forward strand.
CCCGCTTCTGCCTAAGAATCCCTGGTTTGCCGATTACTTAATAGAGCTGGCTTTGCAGCGTAAATATGGTTCGGTTACCTTAAGTGAGCTTGATGACAGAATAGAGGGCTATGCGCATAAGCAGGCTAAGGCAATAGCGGAACAAAAGAGCAAGAGGTGCTGACCATGGGCAGTTTTTTTAGCTTTCGTCTTTTAGATATTTTAGATGTTTTGATCGTAGCTGCTGTTTTTTATAAGATCATTATTCTGATTCGCGGTACAAGAGCAGTTCAGCTTATTCAGGGCTTAGCTGTTCTTGTTTTTGCTTCTGCTCTCAGTAAGGTTTTGGGCCTTTATACGGTAAGCTGGCTTCTGCGCAATACTATTACTGTAGTTTTAGTTGCTTTGCCGGTAGTGTTTCAGCCGGAGCTGCGCCGAACCTTAGAGCAGCTGGGGAGGACTAAATTTATTGGAGAAACCTTTTTAAATAAAGAAGAGGAAATCAGCAACCAGCTTATTTTAGAGGAAATCGTGAAGGCAGTCATGTCCTTATCGCGGCAGAAAATAGGAGCTTTGATAGTCTTGCAGAGAAAGACCGGTTTGCAGGATTACATAGAAACCGGGACTTTAATTAATGGAATCATAACCAGACAATTGTTGGAAACTCTCTTTTTCCCCAATTGCCCGCTGCATGACGGAGCGGTGGTAATTCAGGGGGAAAAGATAGCCGCAGCCGGCTGCTTTCTGCCTTTGACAGAAAATAATAAATTAGACAAGCAGCTGGGCACGAGGCACAGGGCAGGGATTGGCGTAACTGAGGAAACTGATGCTCTGGTAATCATTGTTTCAGAGGAAACGGGAACTGTTTCTCTGGCAGAGAGCGGAGGACTGCAGAGGTTTATCAATGAAAATCAGCTGCGGAATAAACTGCAGCCTTTGTATGATGTTAAGAAAAACAATCCTCTGTCATTTTCCTGGTTAAAGTGGAAGGATGATAAAAATGAATAGACTGTTGGAAAATGATTTGTATGTTCGTTTAATTGCTTTGTTTTTGGCTGTTGTCCTTTGGATTTATGTCGTTAATGAGCACAGTCCGCAGGTTCAGAGAACCTTTACGATACCGATTAAATATATCAATCAGTCTCCTGACCTGGTGCTTATGGATAAGGTGACCTCTGTTAAGGTGAAGATAACCGGACTTAATGATAACGTTTTAGCTCTTGACCAGAGTCAGATCAAAGCAGAGGTTGATCTTAAGGGGGCTGAGGAAGGCAATTATTATCTGCCGCTTAAGGTTTCAGCTCCGTTTACGGTTAAGATTGCGGAATTTAATCCGAAAAAGGTTCCTATAAACCTGCAAAACCTTGTCAGCAAGAGGGTGGCTCTGGTTCCTCAGGTTAAAGGCAGTAATTTGGAGAAGAAATCTGTATCAGGCATTGCTGCTGACTTAAAGGAGATTAAAGTAACCGGGCCGGAAAAGCAGGTGGATAAGGTCAGACTGGGGCTGGCGGTGGTTGATATCAGTCAGCTTATCGGCAATAAGACTACGGTTAAGATAATTCCGGTGGATGAGCTGGGTCGTTCGGTCAGTGATATTCAGGTTGAGCCTAAATTTACTCAGATTATTGTCTCTACCTTACCTCTAAAGCAACTGGAGGTAAGCCCTGTTTTAGTCGGTAAGCCGGCTAATGGCTACAGGATTAAAGAGGTTACAGCTGTTCCTAATATGGTTAAGGTGAGCGGAAACCATTTGGAAAAAATAAATTCCTTAAAGACTTTGCCGATTGATATTACTGGTCTGGACAGCAATATTCAAAAGGAAACTGAGCTGATTCTGCCTAATGGGGTTATGGCTCTGGAAAAGCAGACGGTTAAGGTTTTATTATTAGTAGAAAAGGACCTGAAAGAAAATACTGAGGAAACTACAGAGGAAAATGCCGCTCCGGAGGAAAAAGAAAACCCGGAAAGTTGACAGTATAAAGCTATCTGGAATATAATGTAGTCATTAAAGTTATTGTATGAAAGAAGCGAGGGATTTAGTTTGAGAAAACTCTTTGGAACAGATGGGGTTCGCGGTGTGGCGAATCAGAAGCTGACGGCTGAGCTGGCCTTTCAAATCGGGCGGGCCGGAGCTTATCTTCTTACTGCTGAAAATAAACGGGGCAGGATCGTTATTGGGAAGGATACCAGAATATCCGGTGATATGCTGGAAGCGGCCTTAATTGCCGGCATCACTTCTTTAGGGGTTGATGTTTTAGCTGTAGGGGTTATTTCTACTCCGGCAATAGCCTATTTAACCAGAGATCTTAAGGCAGATGCCGGAATCGTTATTTCTGCTTCCCATAATCCGGTAGAGGATAATGGCATTAAATTTTTTGCCGGCAATGGTTTTAAGCTGCCTGATGAAAAAGAGCTGGAGTTGGAGAGATTAATCTTTGATCCGCCAGCTTATCCTCAGCCTGTTGGAGGAGATATCGGCCGGGTTCTGTTGGTGGATGATGCTAAGGAAAGATATATAAAGCATGCCAAGGAAACGATTAAGGAATCGCTTGCCGGCTTAAAAATAGTAGTTGACGGAGCTAATGGTGCGGCTTCTGAAATAGCTCCCCGAATTCTTCGTGATTTGGGAGCTGAAGTAATAACCATAAACTGTGCACCTGACGGGAAAAATATCAATGACGGCTGCGGCTCTACTCATCCTGAGAGTCTGCAGCAAGCCGTGCTTGAAGAGAAGGCTGATTTGGGTCTGGCTCATGATGGAGACGCTGACCGGATTATTGCGGTTGATGAAAACGGCAATCTGATTGACGGCGATTTTATTATGACTATTTGCGGCAAGCATTTAGCTTCTAAGGGAAAACTGAAAAATAATTTGCTCGTTGTTACCGTGATGACTAATCTGGGTTTAAAAATTGCTTTTCAGGATACCGGGGTACAGTTGCTGGAAACTAAGGTCGGAGACCGTTATGTTCTGGAGGCTATGCGGGAAAAGGGAGCCTGCCTTGGCGGTGAGCAGTCCGGTCATATCATTTTTCTGGAGCATAATACGACCGGTGACGGCATTATTACTGCTTTGCAGCTTTTGTCTGTAATGCAGGAGAAAAAGCAGTCTCTTGGCACTTTAGCCGGTCAGATGAAGAAGCTGCCGCAGGTTTTGATCAATGTGCGCACCGAGAAGAAGGATACGGTGATGGATATACCTGAGGTTGCAGCAGCGATTAAACAGGCAGAAGAAAAAATGGCCGGACGCGGAAGAATCTTAATTCGTCCTTCAGGCACTGAGCCCTTGCTCAGAATTATGGCTGAGGGAGAAGACCAGAAAGAATTACAGCTTATTGGCGAAGCTATTGCTGATGTTATTCGCCAAAATGCATAGAAAACGGAGGATTTGCTAATGGATAAAGCGAGAGAGCTGGCAA
>JBJDXG010000056.1:0-6308 GCA_051866555.1 bacterium
GACAATTATATTCATCGCTTTTTTGGACCTGGCAACACCAGCTATCCAATTCACTACAATATTGATAATGTTAAGATCATGGGAGTGGAATTGGCAGCTGACTATCGGCTGAACAAAAATCTGGGAGTGATTTTAAATTTCACTAACCAACATTCTAAGAAAAAGGGAGATCGCTTGGGCTTTGAAACCGGTTCTGACGGTGAACTGGCGCAATTCCCTGAAAATACAATTAATTTAGGCATAAGATATGACAGCCTGAAAGGCTTCAGAGCTTCCTGGGATACCAGATATTACAGCCGTAAGCAGGCTGAGCTGGGCGGGACTGTTTCCAGCTGTACAGTAACTGACTTGGCCTTTACTTATGCTTGGAAAAACCATAGCTTATCTTTGGCTGTCAATAATCTTTTCGACAAGGATTATGAAGAAACTGAAGGCTTCCCTATGCCGGGAATCAATTATAGCTTTGCTTATCAAATTACATTTTAATTAAGGAAGGTGATTGAAATGATTAAATATTTAATGGCTGTATTTTTTATTGTTTTTAATCTGGGAGCATTTATAGGCAATGCTGCTGCCCAGGAAAATGATATCTGGCAAACGATTGGAGTAAAGATTGCCGAGGAGGCAAAAGCTGAGCTGCAGAGTGATTGTGAAAAGATGGTCGTACTGACTAATGCTTCTTATCTTAAAGGAAAATGTTGTTCACCGGTTCGTATTCTTGATGGGCTGGCAGCAGTAACTCATACCAGCCTGGGGCAGCAGAATCTTTTAGAAGTCCACAGTGCGGCAACAGCTCCTTTATGGGTAGCTGTGTATGACCAAAAAACAGGTAAGGTTATGTATTGTACGGTAAATCAGTCTAAGGTTAGACAGATGTATGATAAATTAAAAAATGATTGTGCAGGTTTTAAATTAGCTGATATATTGGAAAAATGTACAGTTGAAAGAATTGACTATAAATATTTATCAGTTAATCCGGCTGATTTTGACAAGAAGATGAAAGCCAAGGTTTTTGACGGCAATGAATTCAGGATTTTATCTATAATTAATGCTGTTGATGCCAAAGCTCCGTCGGAATTGCTTAAATCTGCTTTGTATCATGATCATTTTTGTCCTGGTGTAACCTCTGGTTACTTAATTACACGGTATTTGCAAAAAGAATTTCCTTTAACCTCAGGAAAGGAAAGTTATACTATTTTAAGCTTACCTGCCTGGTGTAAAGAGGATGCTTTGCAGACGATACTTAATACAACACCTGGCAAATCAGGGCTTTTAGTCTTGACTTTGCAGAAGGAATTACTGGTTAAGCATTTGCCGAAGAAGGCTGAAAATTTAGCCGGAATTTATTTCAAATATGACAGCGAGAAAAAAACAGGCCAGGGAATGGTTCTGCTTTGTGATATGACTAAAATGCGCGATTTTACTCCGGCAGTAGATGCTCAATACGGCTGGCTGGAGAAGCTGGCTACGGTAAAAGGAACTTTGGAGAATCTGGCTATGGCAGAGAAATCTGTGCAGTGCTTAAAAAAATGGTCGTTAAAATCAGGAGAAACTCCTGCTGATTATACTGCTTTAGGCAATAATGTTTTAAAGCAGCTCGATTTATGGGAAGATTAAGCTTGGAATTTAAAATGAAAATATAACCTGAATATAAAAGCTTATTTTAAAAAAAACTATGGAGGAAATAAGTTAAAAGGAGGGTTATAAATGCATAGTCACTGCGGCTGTCACGGTCATAAAACCGGTCAGGATTACAGACATGAATATGAACATGAGCATTCACATGAGCATCAGCATTGTCATGAACACCATCACTGCCATCCGGGAATGGGTGAGCATTGCCACCCGCATGTGCATACTCATCAGCATGCGCATGATCATCAGGAGCATTGTCATCAGCATTCTCATTCTTAGCATTTCAGGGAACTTTCATTTTAATGAAAGTTCCCTGTTTGCTTTTTTTTTCGGAATCTTTTATACTGAATTAGGGAAGAAAGGAGGCTTTGCTTTGATTGAACTGGATAAATTAACTAAAAACTTTGGCGAAAAAGAAATTGTTAAAGGGCTGTCATTGAAAATCGAAGAAAATGAGATTTTTGCTCTGTTAGGCCCCAATGGCGCAGGGAAGACTACGACAATCAGAATGCTGACTACGCTTTCTCAGCCTACGGCAGGAACAGCCAGAATTGCCGGATTTGATATCAGAAAAGAAACCTTGCAGGTTAAAAGAAGCATCGGGGTCGTACCTCAGCAATTGAATATAGAGAGAGAATTAACTGCCTGGGAAAATCTTGAGCTGCATGGCATGCTGTATCACTTGCCGAAAAAGCTGCGGCGGGAAAGAATGGAGGAACTGCTTAATTATGTAGGCCTGTCAGACCGTACTCGTGACAGAGTGAGGAAATTTTCCGGCGGAATGGTAAGACGGCTGATGATTGCCAGAGCTTTAATGCACCGGCCCAAGGTTCTGTTTTTGGATGAACCGACGGTTGGGCTTGATCCGCAGAGCAGACGCAGAATCTGGGATTTAATTAAGGTCATGCGCCGTGAGGGTATGACTGTTCTTTTGACAACTCATTATATAGAAGAGGCGGAAAGCCTGTGTGACCGGGTGGGGATCATTGACCATGGTGAATTGATTGCTTTAGGTACAGCAGAAGAGCTGAAAAAGCGGGTAGGCAATTCGGTATTGGAATATCTGGTTGCTGATGCAACGCAGAGAAAATTTTTTGTTTCAAGAGAGGAAGCCTTGAATTATGCTAAAAGCTTGACGCAGGGCTTTTCGATTCGTGATACTAACCTGGAGGATGTCTTTGTGCAGTTGACTGGAAAGGGAGGATTTTGATGTTTTCTTTTCCGATTGTTTGGGAGGAATGGATTACCTGGCGCAATCGCTTTTTGCTTTACCTGGGAATTTATATGATGAGTCCTTTATTGTTTTTAATAACCTTTGGCTGGGGCAGCGGCAGTCGGGAATATCTGAATTTTCTTTTGCCCGGCATTATGGCGTTCAGTGCTTTGACTAACTGCTATAATGGGGTAGTGACCAGAATAGTCAGCTCGAAAACTATTCTTGGTACGATGGATTTTTATCTGTTGGCTCCGGTCAGTCGGCTTAATTTGATATGCAGTTACATAATTTCCGGCTCCCTCAGGGGTTTTTTTGCCGTAGTGCTTATTTTAGCCGTTGGTTTTATTTTAAAGGCCAAGATTATCATTTCCCTAACCTTTTTTGCTGTTTTATTTTTAATTTGTATGACCTTCAGTGCTTTAGGGCTGGCGGTAGGCTTCTGGGCGGAGGATTTTCAGGCTACTCATTTAATTTCTGATGTTTTTGTCCTGCCGATGAGCTTTCTGGGGGGGACCTTTGTAGCCTTGGAAAGGCTGCCTGATTTTTTGCAATATATAGCCTGGCTGCTGCCGCTTACTCCGGGAGCATTGCTGCTGCGCTCTCTGGCTTTTGGCGAAGGGCTGCTCGGCAGCTGTCTGATTTTGCTGTTGGGCTGGTTTAGTCTGTTTTTTGTTTTGGCTTATTTTTCCTTAAAGAGAGCAACTAGAGAATAGGGGGAGAGTAATGCAGGGAATATATCCGATTTTATGGGCAAATTTTTTAAATTTTAAGAAACAGTATCGGGCCTTTTTTATTTCCGGCTTGATAAAGCCGATATTTTATCTCATGATTTTTAATCTGGGGATTGGGCGCAGGGTGAGCTTGGCCGGAGGAATTGACTATCTGCATTTTATGATTCCTGGCCTGATTACGATGATTGTAGTTAATCACAGCTTCAGCAATCTGGTTAATTGGTTTACTATTCGGCGCAATCATTTTAAGGTTTTGGATTTTTATTTGATTTCTCCCAATTCTGTATGGTCAGTAATTGGCGGTAATGTGCTTTATGGTGTCTGCCTTTCTTTGCTGGGTTTTTTCCTTTTATGGCTGGTGCTTATCCTGGGGAGTGTCTCAGTCAAAATTAACCTGGCTGTCTTTGGCATAATAATCAGTCTGTCAGTCATTTTCGGCGCTCTGGCTATTTTTGTTGCCTGCCTGGCTAAAGCTGAAAGAGACAGCAGTGTAGTTTCTAATTTGATTATTACTCCGCTGACCTTTCTTTGCGGAACCTTTTTTCCTTTAGAAAGGCTGCCGGAAATTTTACAGTATTTTGCCTGGTGTACTCCGGTAACGCCCGGAGTATATGCTTTACGGGCGGTAATTCTGGGTTATCCTGTGAATTATATGGTTATTGCTTTAATGCTTTTCTGGACTTTGCTCAGCATTTTTTTAGCCGGTTATTTTTTGAAATGCCGAGAATTTTAAAAATTTTAATTTTATATTGTGTAAAAAGTATTACTTTGCAGGATTTTAAATAATTATATAGAATTTTGTTATTAAATAAAATAATGCTGAAAAAGACCATGAAGGTCTAAGTATGAGTATGAAACTCTAGCTTGGATTTTTATGGTCTTTTTTGCTGTCAAGAAAACACATTTAAGGAGGTATTTTGTGTCAATGGATTAATAATTGGCGGAGCAGTAGAAAAAGCCTTTGCTTGGAAAAATGGTATTCAGCCAGCCATTAGTTTAAATATTGCTCTGCCAGTATATGATGAGCTGCTGTGCAGTGACCGGCCTTTGATGGGATTCAGAGGAGCCTGTTTTTTGGCAGAAATGATTTGGAACCAGGTAATAAAAAGCAGGTTAAAAGATTTTTAATGTTATGTTGGGAGGGGACATGATGAAAAAAACCTTGGTGTTGATTTTAAGCTTATTTTGTTTAGTGATTTTTAGTCAAATAGCTTTTGGAGCAGAAAATCAGTTTTCTAAAAGTCAGGAATTTATGGTTGAGCAGGGAGATAAGGCTTATGAAAGCGGGATGCTGGAGCAGGCTATAAAAAACTGGCAAAGTGCTTTGGATATTGATAAGAAGAATAAAGCGAATGATCAATTATATGCCAGAATGGGTATTGCTTATTATCAGTTAGGAAAGAAAGATCAGGCGCTTGCTGCTTGGCAGAAAGCTTTAAAGCTTAATCCGCAGAATATAGAAGTTTACTATAATTTAGGGCAAATATATCAAACTGATAAGAAATGGGACGAGGCGGTTAAGGTTTATCGGGAAATTATAAAATTGGATTCCCAGGCTGTTGATGCCTATTATTCTTTAGGAGTAGTCAGTATTTATAATCATGATAAGGCAGAGGCTGAGAAGGCTTTTAATGAAGTAATAAAGTTGGATGCTAAGAATACGGGAGCGATTTTTAACCTTGGTGCTTTGGCTTATGATGCTGAAAAATTTTCTGAGGCAGCAGAGCTATGGAATAAGACAGTAAAAATTGACCCGAATAATGCTTCTTTTCAGTATCATTTGGCTTTGGCCTATTATCGTACAGGGCAAAAAAAACTGGCTTTAAATCACTGTCAGAAAGCTTTGAAGCTTGAACCGGAAAATCAAAGGGCTCAAAAATTATTGCAGGTATTAAAGAATGATAATAACTAGCGATTTAGTTAAAGAATACAATGGCAAGCAGGTTGTGAAGCAATTAAATTTGTCTATTGCGGATAAAGAGATTTTTGGGTTATTGGGACCAAATGGGGCTGGAAAAACGACAACTATCAGGATGATGACAACTTTATCTAAAATAAGCAGCGGTAAAATAGAAGTGGCAGGCTATGATATAGCAAGAAGCCCTTTAGCAGTAAAAGCTAAGATAGGTGTTATTCCTCAACAATTGAATATAGAAAAAGAATTTACTGTTAGAGAAAATCTGCATCTGCACGGTTTGCTTTATCATATGAGTAAAAAGGAAAGACAGCAGAGGACTGAAGAATTGCTGGACTATGTTGATTTGCTGGATCGCATTGATGAAAGAGCGGGTAATTTGTCTGGAGGCTTGATAAGAAGGCTGATGATTGCCCGGGCTTTAATGCATAAGCCTGAGGTTTTGTTCATGGATGAGCCAACAGTTGGTCTTGATCCTCAGAGCCGGAGAAAAATATGGGATCTGATAAAAATAATGCGTGAAGATGGCATGACGGTATTGCTGACAACTCATTATATTGAGGAAGCAGAAAATCTATGTGACCGGGTGGGGATAATAGATCACGGTGTATTGATCGCTTTGGGGACAGTGGATGAGATGAAGCAGAAGGCAGGAAATTTTGTTTTAGAATATGTGGAAAATCATAGCACAAAAAGACTTTTGTTCCCTGACAGAGCATCAGCTTTAGCCAGAGCCGATGCTCTGTTAACAAATTTCACTATCAGAGAAACTAATTTGGAGGATGTATTTGTTCAACTAACAGGCAAGGAG
>JBJDXG010000057.1:0-6278 GCA_051866555.1 bacterium
AAAAGTAATTGTTTCGAGCAATAAAGGATTGACCGAGGGATTAAAAGTAACGGTAATGAATTAAGGAGGAGCTATGGATCAACAAGAGTTATTTCAAAAAAAAGCTTTAAATAAATTATCCCGGCCGGGCGCTTTGGATAAGCTTTTTGTAATTACGCCTTCTTTAAGCTGGCTGGTGCTTTCAGCCGTTATGCTCCTGCTCTTTTCTATTTTTATCTGGTCGATATTCGGGGTGATGTCTGACAAAGTTGTGGGGTATGGTTTATTGGCTGACTTCAGCGGAGTAAGGGTCATTACTCATGATTCTGACGGCAGAATAGAAAAATTATACTTATCTCCGGGGGACGAGGTTCATAATGGGCAGGTCGTAGGGACGGTGGAAAAGGATGATTTGGAAAGAACTTATCTGCAATTAAAGGAAACGCTGCTCAACTCACGCAGCAATGAGGATATTAAAAGCCGGGTAGCCCAGTTTACTTCCAACAAGGAAGAGCTGAATAAAAAATCGCAGATAGTCAGCTATTATGACGGGGTCATTGTAGAAAAAAGGCTGGAGGAAGGAGATTTTATCCAGCCGGGCACTTCTATTTATAATGTTAAGGTTAATCAGGATATTTCCGGTTTAAAGGCTGTCGTTTATCTGCCTGTTTTAGACGGAGCTAAGGTAAAGCCGGGAATGACGGTACAGATTTCACCCGGTTCGATAGATCAGGATGAATATGGTGCTTTGGTAGGCAAGGTTATAGAGGTATCTCCTTATCCGGTAAGCAGTGATTCTATCATGTCGGAAACAGGCAAAAACAGTGAATTTGCCAGCTGGCTTCTGCAGAATGCCGGAGGGTCAGCGATTGAGGTCATTGTCAGCCTGATAAAAGATGAAAACAAAAAATCAGGTTATCTCTGGACCACCTTGACCGGTCCGAATGAACAGCTGCATGATGGAATGGTCTGTACAGCAACAGCTATAGTTAAACGGGAAGCTCCACTGGTAAAAGCCTTTAATAAATTAGGACAATGGCTGAGAAACAGTTAGATGAAGTTTAAGAGAGTGAAAACGCCGACTATTCTCCAAATGGAAGCGACAGAATGTGGAGCAGCTTCTCTGGGAATAATTCTGGCCTATTATGGAAAATTCATAAGCCTGCCGGAGCTCCGGCAGGAGTGCGGTATCAGCCGCAACGGCAGTAAGGCGGTTAATATTGTAGGTGCTGCTGAAAGATTAGGTCTTAAAGCTTGCGGGTATCGTTATACGCCGGAGGAAATAAAAGATTTGCCAATGCCGATTATTGTTCACTGGGGCTTTAATCATTTTTTAGTGGTCGAGGGAATATATAAAGATTCTGTTTATCTTAATGATCCGGCCGAGGGACATAGAATTGTCAGCTGGCAGGAATTTGAAGAACAATATACCGGCATCACCTTAACCTTTTCTCCAACCTCTGATTTTCAACCGGGAGGACGGCCTATGCGGGTCATGCCCATTTATTTTAGCTGGTTGAAAAACAGCAGGCAGGCTCTGAGCTTTATTTTAATAATTGGTTTAGGACTGGCTTTTTTAGGCTTAGTTCAGCCCTTTATCAATCAGCTGTTCTTTGATGATATTATGACCTATAAGCACAGAGAATGGATGTTTAATTTATTATTAGCTTTATTTGCCGTAATTATAACGAAAGGCTTATTGCTCTTTTTGAGATTTTTTTCTCTTACCCGTTGGCAGGGAAGCTTGATGATCGGTCAGGGAGCGCGTTTTTTCCGCCATATACTCAGGCTGCCTATTGATTTTTTTCAGCAAAGATATGTTGGTGAGGTGGCTTCCAGAATTCAGTTTAATGAAAATATAGCATCTTTTGTTACCGGTAATTTAGCTCCCAGCATTTTAGATGCTCTTACAGCCTTGTTTTACTTATTTTTGCTCTGGGAATACAATATAGAGCTGACTCTAATCGGACTGTTTTTTACGGCTATTAATATAGGTGTTTTATGGTACACTTATCATTGGCTTACCGAGCAGCAAATGAAGATACAGCAGGAAACAGGCAAATTGTATGGTCTGGCTATTTCCGGACTGAGCACGATTGAAACTCTAAAAGCTAACGGTCATGAAGGTGATTTTTTTGTTAAGTGGGTGGGTTATCAGGCTGATTTAATGGATATCCTGCAAAAAAATGATTACTATACGCAGCTGATAAATTTAGTTCCTGTTGTATTATCAGGGATTAACGCCGCCATAGTGATGGCAGTCGGCAGTTTTGAAATCATGGACGGCTTTATGACCGTAGGTATTTTTGTGGCTTTTCAAAATTTAATGAGCAATTTTCAAACCCCGGTCAATAATATAACCGGAATGATTCAAAGTATTCAGGAAACTCATTCACAGCTTTTGAGATTAGAGGATGTTTTAAATTATGATGTGGATTCCTTTTATTTTCCTCAGGAAGAGCTTAAACCATCGGATAAATATCGTTTAAGCGGTAAGCTGGAATTGAAAAAGGTCTCCTTTGGCTATGCTCGTTTAGAGAAGCCGATGATTAAAAAGCTGAATCTTAAATTAGAACCGGGGCGCAGGGTAGCCCTGGTAGGCAGTTCCGGCAGCGGCAAATCCACCGCCGGCAAGCTGATTGCCGGACTTTTACAGCCCTGGAGCGGGGAGATCTTATTTGATGATCTGCCAATCAATGATCTGCCAAGAGAGGTATTAGCCAATTCCTTATCCATGGTGGAGCAGGATATAGTGCTTTTTAAAGGCACGATACGGGATAACATTGCTCTTTTTGATCAGAGCATTAGTCAGGAGAGCATTATCCGGGCGGCTAAGGATGCCATGATACATGATGATATAGTTCATCTCAACGGCGGGTATGATTATCTCTTAGATGAAGGGGGCTATCAATTCAGCGGAGGTCAAAGACAACGTTTGGAAATAGCCAGAGCGTTGGCGACTGACCCTGCGCTCTTGATTTTAGATGAAGCGACCAGTGCTCTTGATCCTGTTACCGAAAAACAGGTAATGGATAATATCAGAAGGAGAGGCTGTGCCTGTGTGATTATTGCTCATCGGCTGAGCACGATTCGTGACTGCGATGAAATAATAGTTTTGCAGAAGGGAAGAGTGGCTGAAAGAGGAAATCATTATTCCTTATTAGAAAAAGGCGGAGTTTACAGTAAGCTGATTAGTCAAGATGGAGGCAGAGATTAAAATGTTTAGAGAAGTTAAGGAAGGCGAATGGCTCTGGCTTGATGAGGCAGAAGGAATACTCAGGTTTGTCAGCGCCAAAGCTGAATTATATGTACTGCCCAAAGCAGGAGAGGGGATGCGTTTATACTTAGGCGACCTGCATGAGGGAGATTATTTTCCCTGCTTTCATGATGCTGATTTAAGAGTGATCGCTCTGATAACCAGGTCAGGGATGCTGGAATGTTTGGCTGAAGAGTTTATCGATACTATGCCTGCTGCTGCTTTTGCTGCTATGGTACATATATTGAGCAGCCGCAGTGATTTTGCAGCTAGTGAGCGGCTGCCTTTTTTAGAAGCTGCTGTACGGGATTTTGTCAGGCAGCAGAAGGACTATTTTGCACGGCAGCAGTCAGCCTTCAGACAAAGACTGCGGCAGAAAAAAGAAAATCAGGAAAATTTAAAGCTGTATGGCTGGGTCAATCTATTGCAGCATGACCTTGACTGTCAGCACCTTTTGCTGGAACCGCAGGAGCTGAAGGCTTCTCCTTTGACGGTAGCGCTTAAGCTGATAGCTCTTAAGCTGAATTTTCCCTCCAAGAAGATTGCTGAACCGGCTGATTTGCCGCCTGAGTCAGCGATTGAGCAAAAATTGACAGTGATACTCAGCAACAGCGGTTTGCATGCCAGAAAAGTAATGCTTAATTCCGGCTGGCATAAAAAAGATCAGGGGTGTCTTTTGGTCTTTAAAAATGGGGTGCCGCTGGCTGCGGTGCCTGACAGCAGTGAATCGTATGAATTGCTTGTCTCGGGCCGCAAGGTATTGCTTGACGACCAGTTAGCCGAGGAGCTGGATTCTGAGGGTTACGTTTTTTATCAGGAATTGCCCAGGCATAAGATGAGTTTGCCGGAGCTTGGCAGGTGGTGCTTGAAATTCTGCTGGAAAGCAGATTTTTATGTTCTGTTTTTTGCCTGCTTTATTGCCGGCTTAATACCGATCATCACTCCTTTTATTACGGAGAATATTTTTTCAGATATTATTCCTGATGTTGATAAACAGGCCTTGCTTTTAGTTGTGCAGGTAATGTTTGTCGCGACTGTTTCTACTTCTCTTTTAAATTTAGTACGGGGAGTAGCTGTAATCAGGCTCAAATACAGTCTGCGCTTGATTTCAGAATCGGCCTTGTGGCTAAGATGCTTAGCCTTACCGGCAGCGTTTTTCCGCAAATATCAAATCGGTGATCTGGCGCAAAGAATGACTAGCATAGGACAGTTTTCCCATGCCTTTTCTTCGGCTGTATCCTCCGGAATTTTCAACGGTATTTTTACTGTTTGGAACCTGTTAGTGATGATCTATTACAGCGGCAAGCTGTCCCTTTTGGCTGTTTTTATCTGGGGCATATATTTATTGGCAGCCTGGCTGCTGCTTAAACAATTAGTAAAGAAACAAAGACAAAAGATTGCAGCCTCCGGCGAGAGTGCAGCTAAAAGCTTACAGCTTTTGAGCGGGATAAATAAGTTTCGCTTAAGAGGTGCAGAGGAACAGGCCTTTATGATTTGGTCTGAAGCATTTGGCCGGGAGTGGAAATGGAATAAGGGTGCCAGATGGTACAGCAACTGGCTGGACTTAGTAGGACAGCTCCAGCCTTTAATCCTGACCTTTTTTCTTTATTGGCTGACGATGCATTATTTAGATGAGAGCAGGGCCAGCAATGCTGTATATCTGACTCAGGCACAGTTTTTGGGCTTTAATTCTGCTTTAAGCAGCTTTGGTTCTTCGCTTGGCGGTTTGATACCGGCTCTTTCAGCGATTTTAGCAGCTAAGCCCTCCTTGGACAGGATAATGCCGATATTAGAGGAAGAGCCGGAGGTTTCGGAAAACAAGCAGCCTGCCGGTCTGTTAACCGGTGAGATTGAATTTTCGGCGGTTGATTTTCGCTATCATCCGAGTTTGCCGCTTGTTTTGCAGGATATAAACTTTTCCGTTAAGGCCGGGGAGTTTTTGGCTGTTGTAGGCAGCTCCGGCAGCGGCAAATCGACCCTGCTTCGCTTGCTGCTCGGCTTGGAGAAACCGGAAAGAGGCATTATTCAATTTAACGGTCAGGACTTAGCCGAGCTTGATGTTTCCTCAGTCAGACGCCAAATGGGAGTAGTTCTGCAGAACGGACGCTTAATGGCCGGCTCGATTAAGCACAATATTACCGGTTCTCTGCTGCTGACCCGTGACGAGGTCTGGGAAGCTGTCAGGATGGTTGGCCTGGAAGATGATGTTAAGGATATGCCTATGGGAATTGATACGGTTATCAGTGAAGGAGCCGGCAACATTTCCGGCGGGCAGAAGCAAAGAATACTGATAGCCCGTTCTTTAGTGCACCGACCGAAAATCATAGTATTCGATGAAGCTACCAGTGCTTTAGACAATAATACGCAGGACATCGTGGCCAGAACTCTGGAAAAAATACAGGCAACCAGAATCGTAGTGGCTCACAGGCTGAGCACGATTCAAAAGGCAGACAGGATTTTAGTTCTGGAACAAGGAAAAATAGCGGAGAGCGGAACGTATGATGAATTGATGTCTTTTAACGGCCTGTTTGCAAAGCTGGCCAGAAGACAACTGGTCGAATAGGGTTTGGCTGATTTAACTGAATTTTTAAGTGAAAGAGAAAGGAATATAAAATTGAAGACTAATTTACAGAAAATCAACAGGTTTGGTCTTAGATTTAAATTTATTGCCTGGTTCAGCATATTAGTAGTTGTTATGATTGCCGTTTTAGGCAGCTTTTACTATTTTTCAATCCGAAAGAATATCTTTGAGCTGTACAGCAAAAAAACTCAGTATGCAACTCAGCTGGCGGCTAAGGAGATTGACGGGGATAAGGCTTTGCAGTATTTGCAGCAGGGTTATATTGCCGATGATTTTCAGGCAACTGATAAGAAAATACGCTATATAAAGCAGCTCTTTAATTTAAAATATCTCTATATGTTTAAGCCGGAAAAGGATTATCTGAGTTATATTTATGCTGCTTATAATCCTGGAGATGACCAGTATTCCAGGGTTGAAACCGGACAAAGGGATTCTTATATTGGCGGCAACAGCAAGATAATG